>CANJPM010000012.1 GCA_947476075.1 Beijerinckiaceae bacterium | reverse complement strand
TATCACGCTGCCGTCCGCCGTGGCCTGATTGTAGAGATGATTGGCGGCCACCAGGGAGCCTGCGCCCGGCATGTTCGCGGGAACAATGCTTGGGTTGCCCGGAATAAAACGGCCAAAATGACGAGCCAGCGTGCGCGCATTAGCGTCATACCCGCCCCCTGGGGGAAAGCCGATGAGGACTTGGATGGATTTGCCCTTGAAGAAGTCCGCAGCTTCCTGCGCCCCCGCAGGCGAGGTCAGGGCAGCCGCGATTAGAAATCCTTTTCCAATGCTATTCATCGTCCCCTCCGTTTATTTTTCATTCAAGCCGCGCTTTGTGAGGATCGAGCCCTCAGCTGCAGGTTGGAGCAGACCTGAGACAAGGCGCCAACAGCGGCGTATCCCATGAAGGCATGCTCCAACACGTCAAACAAAAGCCCTACCGTAGACCCTCAATCTCACGCAAAAGAATGCAGGAAGCCGCGCCTGTGCACAATAGGGGGTCGGTTTTGCGCGGATCGAGCACTGACTAAAATTTACTTTGCGCGGTCGATGGTTTCCGGCACACTGAGAACAAAATAACAGATGGAGGAAATTCGATGCAGGGCACCAACCACACGATCTTGCTGCTGCGCCCGCAAGAAATCGGCGACGTCATCGACATGGGACAGGCGATCAACCTAGTCGAACAGGGCTATGCGGAGGCCTCGGAATTTCCCATCATCAACGCTCCACGTCGACGCGTGCATTCGCGCAAGAACGTCCGCATTTCAAATTTTCCTGGCGGAATTGATGGGTTGGGCATCATAGGCTCAATGACGCGTGGCGAGCGCGTCGTACATGACCATGAGGCGAACGACCAGAATTATCCCTATCGGGAACACCCAGTATACTTGATGTGGGATTCCGAAACGGCCGAGCTGAAATGCATCATGCTAGGCGAGATCACCGAGAAGCGCGTCGGTTTTTCCAGTCTCATGGCGCTGCGCACAGCGGCCACAAGCGGGGTGGGCTTTCGTCATCTGGCGCGCAAGGACTCGAAAACATGTGGCGTGTTTGGCTCCAGCGGGCAGGCGCTGCACAAAATTCTCGCGCTTCAGAACGAGCGTAAGATTGAGACCTATAAAATATATAGCCGCAATCGCGATAATCGTGAATCTTTTTGCAAGCGCATGCGTGAACTGGTGGATGCGGAATTCGAACCAGTAGACAACCCGCAATCCGTCATCGCAGGGGCCGATGTGGTGATCTGCGCAACGAGCTCCAACGTGCCGGTCTTCGATGGCGCATGGCTTGAACCTGGCCAGCACGTCGTCACTGTTGTGGGCTCAAACAGCGCGCTTGTTAAAGGGGGCTGGCTGAAGAGCGGTCGACGTGAGAACGACGATGAGACTGTGCGGCGCGCTGATATAATCGTCACCAATTGGCGCGAGTCAATTGAGTCCGAGCGTCAGGCAGGCTTGTGGGACCCGATCGAACAGGGCGTCATCGGCTGGGACAAGATCGTGGAGCTGGGCGATATAGCGGCTGGCGCCCATCCGGGCCGCATCAGCGACGAGCAGATCACCTATCACGCCAACAATAATGGCACTGCTGCCGCCGACCTTGCTATCGCCTACTGGGTCTATGAGGAATGCCGCAATTTGGGCCGGGGAATGCCTATCGGATTACCGCGCCCGGGAGCTTGATAGAGAGCAGCCCTGCGCATCAAGTCGCCGTAGGGCTGCACTTCCGGCATAATGCCAACAAGGCGTCCGCAGCCCCCTGGCGGGAACGTTCCGGCAGGTCGTGATCGCATGATCTTGCAACGCCTGCGTCAGATGCGATGATCTTCTTAACGACAGGGAGGAAGGTATGGGACGTTGCAGGTTTGCTCAGGCCGCCGTGCTCGGCTCGGCAATAGCGTTGGCGGGACAGGCTCTCGCGAGCGAGAACGCAGCCGGTTTTTACAAGGGCAGGTCCATCGAACTTATCGTGGGCTATGGAACCGGCGGCGGCTACGACACCTACGCCCGGGCGCTCGCGCCTTTTTTGACGAAGCATTTGCCGAACGCGCCGCAGATCATCATTCGAAACATGCCCGGAGCCAGCAGTTTGACGGCCTTGCGCCATGTGGCGACCGCAGCACCGCGCGATGGCAGCGTGATGGGCGCATTCAACCCGACGCTGATAACGATGGCGGCGCTTGAGCCCGAGAAGGCGAAGCTCGATTTCGCTACGCTCACGTGGATCGGCAATATGTCCTCGGATACAAAGGTTTGTATGGTGCGGGATAACGCCGGACTTACGAAGCTTGAGGACTTTCGGACCAAGAAAGCCTCGATAGGCGCGACCTCTCAGGGAAGCGGCCAGATCTATGGCGTAATCCTGAGGCACATCTTCGGCGACAACGTTCAAGTTGTTACAGGTTATCCATCAACCAACGATATCGCTCTTGCAATGGAGCGCGGCGAGGTCGACGGCATGTGCACCGGCTGGGGCGTTGTGGAGGTCACCAAGCCAGACTGGATCAAGCGGGATTTCGTGCGCGTGCTAACGCAATTCGCCTCCCAGCGCGACAAGCGAATCCCGTCTGCACCCCTGATACACGAAGCATCCTTGCCGGACGGAATGTCGGAGGCGATAACATTCCTGACTGTTTCGGATGTGGTGACGCGCCCGTTCGTCGCTCCTCCAGCGATTCCCGCTGACAGGACGGCAGTGTTGCGCCGCGCCTTCGATGCAGCCATAGGCGATCAGGAGTTTCTTGCCTTTTCCAAGAAGGCGAGCCTCGATATCGACCCCACAACGGGTGACAATCTCGCGAAGATTGTTGAACGAATCTTTGCCACGTCGCCTCAGGCGCTGGAGTTTGCGCGAAAGCTTTACAAGTGACGTTGATCGGCATTGAGCGACGCCTCGCAAGCGTTAACTCCGTGACGGCCTAACTTTTCGAACGGCCACCGATCATGAGCCAGAGGGCGATTACAGCGGCGCCAATCAGCTGAGGCGCAGGGTTGGTAGCGAAAAGCTTTGATCCGGGCCCACAATCGGGAAGCCAGACCCCGCAAGGTGATCGGGTCATTATTTTTGTTGATGATTGGGTTTCTAGCTAGCCTTGGGGTGGTCGGCGAAGCTGGATGGGGTAGCGCAGTCAGCCAGTGTTAAACCTCTGGTGAAGTCGGTTGATATCGTAGCGATGAGTGCGGTCTGAGCGTGTTTTAGCTCCGACGCCAACTCTCGATGACGTCGGGTAATTTGAGACTCCGGGATATCCAGATCTTCAGAGCCCCATTGGTGAAGTCATCGACCACATTCAACATTCGATATTTCCCACGGGCATGGGTGCGGTTCTCAACGAAGTCGCAGGACCAGCCTTGGTTGCGATCCACAGCGCGCAATCGAACGTATCAGCCGTCGTTGAGCCAGAGCAGGACCCGTTTCGGTTGTTTGGCCGAGACTTTCAGCCCCTCGCGTCACCAGATCTGTTGAAGACGTTATATCTCGAAGGAGAAAAACGACTTTAAATCGACGTCAATTTGCATTGCGACGCGCCGCCGATCCCGAAGTGGAATTCGGAATGATCGGAGGTGGCGGCTCATCGGGAGATGGGGGCTGCCCAGCCTTCTTGTCAGTGTTGAAAACGTTTCCTTCCATCCAGGCTATGAGACGATGCATCGTCTGCTTGTTATTTTTTTCAGCTGCCAAAGTGTGACTGTTGCCGAAGATTCCAGCCTCAGGAAGCACGTCCACAGTGACATTCCCGCCTATAGCAGCCATCTCTTTTTGGAATTTGCGGGACGATTCATTACGATCAGGCGCACGATCTCCAATCATGATGATGATAGGAACTTTCGTGAGAATCTGCTTCTTGTCTTTGGGAATGTCATCAAAGGCCGATGTTGAACTTTCTATGGCGAGGATAGCTTTGACTTTGTCGGGACGCTCTGCCGCGGCAAGATATCCAAGCAAACCTGATGATGACCAAGATTGAATGATAACCCCCGGAGCATCAATCTTGTCGATCAGAGCCACAAAGGCTGCAACAGACTTCTGTGTTTCCGCCGGATCGCGATATGTGGTGAGAGTTTGCGGATAATAGGCGTCCGCCGCCTCAATCGGGAATTGGGTATTTGGATAGGCCGTACCGAATTTTGGTCCCCAACGAAAGCTCACCCAAGCCGCTTCCGCTGAATAGCGGTTCGCAATCGGAATATCTCCGATGGGTGCGCGACCCAGTCGCACAGCATTCAATTTGCAAATGTCGCTTCCAGATCGACCAGTGTTGACGCGATCGACGCCATATGTAGGGAAGCCTGCACGCGCAAACAGAGTGAGCCAGCCCTCACGCCCATCTGGCGTGGTATCGTAAAAACGTGCGGTATGGCCGCCGCCGGGATTAAACAAAATAGGATACGGATAACGTTGATCCTGCGGATAGAGATATGAAGCATAAACTTGGTTTATAACGAGGCGACCAGGTGTTTGGCGTGGATTATTTGGATCGCCCCCATCAACTGTTTGGCAATCTATGACATTGCCGCCGGCCTCCATGCTTCCCAATTTGGCGATGGTCAGCGGCTCAGCTGATACAAAATTGACTGAACACAGTAAGAATGCTGCGCACAAGCTAGGCCCAATCGCCTGCCGCATACTTAAATGCTTGGTCCTCATAGCGCCGCTCCCCATCAGTTTTTTTGTAGCTGCATCCTGCATCAAGAGCGCAACTCAGTAAACTGCTGTCAATGCGCGCGGGAAACGTGAACCCGAATTCCTGCATGCTCCTGGCGAGCACGCGGACCTGTTTCCTGGAATGAGTCCGCAGATTTTTTTGGGCACGGGTTTGAACTCCGCTACCGGCACGAACACGAGGATGTTCGCCAGCTCGGCCTAAGCTGCCCGGAATTGAGAAACGCATTTGATGGAATGGTTGGGTTTATCCGCAGGCTTTCGGCTCTGGGACAATGGAGCTTCCTAGCTCGAACCCTCATGCGCAAGCCGTATTTCAGGCTCAGATTTTGGATTCTGCCCATTGCCATACCGGGAGGCTGCCGGCTGATCGAAAGCTTTATGACGCAGCTTGCTTCGAAGCGAACACTGGGCCATCGCTTTCGACATGCCGTCACCTGCGTTTGGGAACGCGCTCGTCACCGGCTTTCCTTGAGATGAATTATGTCAATAAAGGTTTGGAGCGGTGAAGCATTTCAACCGCTTGTTGAGTGTAGAGCCTGTCCTGTAAATGACAGTTTTTGATACTACGAATGGCTGAGATTGTCCTGTATGCCCCCTGCCCGGCAGAATTAAATGCCCTGTAACTGGAAGAAAAGGCTGAGACTGGTTAGGCCAGACCGCCTCCTCCCGCAGCTAATCCCTATCCGGGAGCCAAGGATTTAACGATTAGGGTTCGTGGCGGTACATCGCCGGCTGTTTCTTGTGCGAACAATGCCACGGCGGCGCAGCGTCCATACCAGCGGCTAGCCTCTTTGCGCCAGGGGCGCCTTCAGCGGCCTGCGCGACATCGCGCAAGGGCGGCCGCATAGGCGTTGCGCTGCGCTCCGAGATCGGCGCCCATGCGGCCGGTGTCGCTGGGGGCCGTGCGTGCCGAGCGGGCGTCACGCCCGGCGACGGCAGGGTTTGGAAGCCCTTGAACAAACCCGCCAACCAAAGGCGCGCCTGAGCGCGGGGCAATCATATTGGCGTAATCACGGGCGTAGGCCTCACAGCTTACGCGCGACTGCGCGCGCGCAATCTCCATAGCGCCACACGTTACAAAAAGCAGCGCCGCGGGAATGGCGCGAGCGGCTGTGATAAAAGTAAGTGGGGTGAAAGCCATAAGACATCTGGCGCCACATCGCGCCCGGTGGCAAGTGCGGCGCACGCCAACCCTGATCCCGGGGTGAACCTGGTCCGGTCTGGTCTGGACTCCAGAGCCCCTCGCGCGGGAGACAGGACTTGCCGCATGCCGCGAAACGCGACACTTTGGCCGTAATCAACAGGGAGGGGAAAATGCACGGGCTTTCGATTTCTTCTTTTCGTACGCGCGCGGTGCGCGTTCTGGCGGGTGGCGCTCTGGCGGTCGCGACTGGCGTCAGCGCCGCAATAGCCCAAGATTATCCGACAAAGCCGATCACAATGATCGTGCCGTTCACCGCGGGCGGCGCCGGCGACATTCTCGCACGCACGCTCAGCCTGAAACTGGAACAGACGTGGGGACGCGGCTTCGTGGTGGAGAACCGCGTGGGAGCCGGTGGCGTCGTGGGCGCTGTCGCGACGCAAAAGGCGCCCGCCGACGGGTATACGCTAATGATTGCACCAAGTGCGACCATGGCCGTCAACGTGACGCTCTTTAAAAGCCTCCCCTACGATCCTGCGAAGGACTTCATTCCGCTCGCGTTGCCAGCTCGCACGCCCTTCGTCCTCGTGGCGCATCCATCACTCCCCGTGGCAAGTGTGGCCGACTTCATCAAATATGCGAAGGCGCCGCCGAAGCCCCTGTTCTACGCCACAGCCGGCCCCGGTGTGCCGCACCATCTCTTTGCGGAATTGCTGAAGAGTATGACGGGCGCCGACATGCAGCCCGTGGCCTACAAAGGCAGCCTTCCCGCGCTGAACGACGTGGTGGCGGGCCATGTGCCAGTGATGTTTGTTGATCTCGGTCCAGCCATCGCGCAGGTTCAGGCTGGGACGGTGCGTGCGCTTGGCGTCTCTACGGCCATGCGTCTTGCATCCCTGCCGAACGTGCCGCCGGTGAACGATGCAGCGCCGGGCTTCGACGTAGCCTCCTGGCAAATGATCGTAGCGCCCGCCGGCACGCCGCGCCCAATCGTTGAAAAGCTGCACCGCGACATCGCGAAGGCAATGGATGATCCCGGCGTGCGCGGTCAGATCGAAAAGGCTGGCATGGTTCCCGTTAGCTCACCGTCGCTGACGGATCTACAGGCATTCGTAAAGAGCGAGATCGCCCAATGGAGCGACGTTGTGCGCAAAGCCGGTGTCGAGGGCTCTCAATAGCCGCCCCGCGCGCGGCGCCGTCCGGATGACCGGTGCGGCGCCGCGCGCGTGTCAATGCGAAAAGTACAGAAAACAAAACTCATAAAAAGAGCCGACGATACCGGAGAACATCGGACGCTGGCGCTAAGTGAGAGGCGCGTTTTCACTCGCCCCTGATCTGGGAGTCCTTGATGACCGCGCTCCAGCGCAGCTCGCTTTCGCGGATCAGCGCAGCCATCCTCTCGGGCTTGTCGCCGACGGGATCGGCCTGCAATTCCTCAATGCGCTTTTTCACATGCGGCATTTGCAGCACCTGCGCTATTGCGTTGGATAGCTTCATCACAATCGGCTGCGGGGTGTTGGGCGGCGCCGAAACCGCCATCCAGGTGTCAGAAATGAAACCGGGCAAGACCTCGCCGAAGGTGGCGATCTTCGGGTAGGCCTGAAGCCGGGTAGCGCCGCCTGTGCCAATAATCTTCAGCTTTCCGCTCTCAACATGTTGCATGCCGCTGAGAAGATTGTCGGCGAGCAGATCCACCTGCCCCGCGACAAGATCAGTGATCGCCGGCGCACTGCCGCGATAGGGAACATGCTGCATGTCAATGCCGGCGCGCTTTTTCAGCGCCTCCATTGTGAGATGCCCTATCTGCCCGCGCCCTTGCGATGCATAATTCAGCTTGCCGGGATTTGCTTTTGCATAAGCAATGAGGCCGACCAGGTCATTCGCCGGCAGGTCTGCGCGTGCAAAAAGAACGGTCGGATAAGCAGCGATCACGCTGACAGGCTGCAATGTTTTAGGATCAAAGCGCAGCTCCGGATTGAGCAGATGGTTGACGCTATAGGTAAGCTGCGGCGCGCTCAGAAGCGTGTAGCCGTCAGCCTCCGCGCGAACGACGCTCTCAACGCCGATGTTCCCAGAGGCGCCCGGCTTGTTCAGGATCATCACCTGCTGCCCGAGAAGCGGTCGCAATTCTTCAGCTACGAGTCGTGGTAGCAGATCAGCAGTGCCGCCCGCAGGGAAAGGCACAACAATGGTGATTGTCTTCGCCGGATAATCAGTTTTCTGGGCAAAAACAGGGCCTACCAGACCCACGGCAAGCAAGAAACCGGCGAGCAAACGAACCATGATTTCCTCCCTTGAATATTATTGAACATTATCAGGCACGCACGGCGCGCATGAGTAAATCCTTTGCAAAAGCATTGGCGCTCTGCGTTTTCTTTAACTCCAGCGTCAAATCTAAACGGCGAGCGGAATCCTGACAAGGAAAAAGCTAACGCCGCTTAGAGCGCTTTAAGGCCATCTTCGCCCTACGGGCGCAACCGAACAGAGCTGTCTTACCGTATCAGGTCAGCTACCGCTTTATATGAAACTCATGAACCCAGCCGCCAGACTTGGCATGTTTGCTTTCGGCCCATCCCGTGACGCCGGCGTACTTTCCCGTACCACCTTTGATGGGACGGACAAGGCTGGAGCCGCGGCTCAATGTCGGCCCTTGTGCTGGATAAAATCCAGCACCTCCGACAATCAGCACGCTTCCATCGTTCAGAGTGAAAATCAGCTCAGAAATGCGCGTCTCGTCACCTTTGGCTGGCGTATCTATTCCCGTCGTTATCAAATATGCGTCAAACCTGCCGACAACCTTGCCTGAAGCATTGTGCGCAGGCTTGCTTATGACGCGAAGGTCTCCAAGCTGATGCCCATCTGATCCCTTTGTTGTCAGTTCAGTTACAACTTCAGGGTGATACAATCTCAAAATTTCCGCCGCCTTCAGAGCGGGTGCGTTGAAGAGCATGAACGCAAAAATGAACAGGCACGCAGCGGCCCTCGACAAACCGAACTTATGGATCATGCTTGGCTCCCCTTGTGCATGCTATTTAGCAAAAATTCATCAGAGACTTAGGCCCGTAACACAGAACACGCAGCTTGCCAAAACCGATAGGCTTGGGGCGCTAGCCTGCTTGGTCCCCATCACGTTCCTTTGCGTGGAACTCAGCGTGGCGCTTCGTTCCGCGCAACCGAGGCAAACGACCGAAAACCTCATGCTTGACAGATTTTTGTAACTGAGAATCTGTTATAACAACAAGAATTCTGGTTTCATTAATTGGGCGCCTTGGGTTTCTGCTCACTGTCCCGAGACAATTTTACGATCATGTCATGCCGGCGATCTACACACCATGGTGACGACCACGACGACAATCCTTTTTTGCGAGAAGCTTCATTCTGCGGTCCAGCATCTTCTCTTGAAAGCGGCGGCAGCGACACATCGCATTGAAGGACGTTCTCGAGCCGACGAGGCGGGTCCCCGGCTTTCGTGGATAAAGAAACGCCGCAGAACCAAATAGCAGTACGGTTTTATGCAGATGACACAATGGTTCTAGAGCGCCATCCGCCGCAACGGATCTCAAGATTTCCTAATATCTCATGGTTTGGATTTATTGCTTATTTTGTAATTTTAATTCCTACGATGATCCTTATTATAAGCTATCGAAAATTTTTGTTCGACATCTTTCCAAGCCAGTATTACTTCCAGCTCTTCAGCCTCTACGGGTTGTCGGGCGGGGTTAAAACTAAAGAAAAATTTGAAGAACTATTTTCACAATTCTTCTGGGGTTCCTGTCCAGCATCAATCTTCAAACGCTGTGCGATTGCACCCTCCAAGCGGGCATAAAACGCACAGCGGAAACTTGCGTAACTAATCACAAAGCGCGGACGCCAATATAGCCGTTTGAGTTTTGAGCACAGGCACATTCTTAAGGACAGGAAAACACAAACCTGTTTCTTGCGAAAAGAAAAAGTCGTCGACTTTCTTGAGCGGATAATGTGCTCCGGGTACGGAGAAGATTCCCTCCGGCGAAGCGTCTTTGACTGGCTTTTGACTAACGGACGGCGGCGGCAAGATCACAAAGCATGCTGTGGGATTTAATGGATTGACGATGTTTCTGATCGTTATCCTCTCAATTATTTTTCCACCAAGTTCTGCGATAACGCCATCCAGATTTTTAATATAGCCGAGCCGGTCCATCCGTTCCTTGCCAGCGTCCGTATTAATTTCATAGCAAGGTTCAAAAAGCACGAGCTTGTCGATGGTCACACGAAACAGCTCGGCCATAAGCTGTTTCAGTCTTCCTCCGTTTGGCTCCAGCGCATGGCTTGATGTGGTGACGTTCACGGACTTGTCGAGCAAAGGGATTTCGTTGATGTCGCCGACGAAAGACGTGAGTTTTTGATAGTCTGAGCCCATGTTTTTTTCAGCGTACGCAATGCCTTTGTGAACGCGTGACCAACTGATGTCGAAAGCGTAGATGCTTTTGGGTTTCACGTTAAGCGCGGCGATCATATGGCTCAGCGTCGTGAGTTCACCTGTACCTATATCCAGCAGCGAGCCTGTCTGGATCACATGTCTATCGAGAATGGCTGCGATCTCGTTACAATACCGGATCAGGTTCGGGTTGTTTTGCGCTGCAGCAATGTATGCTCCAGCTTGCAGATCGTACGCAGCCTCGATGATCTCAGACGTATTGGCGGCGGCGTTTTTTTGATTGCGCAAAAGCTCTGTTACGTTCTTGCCTTCTGCATAAGCTTTTTTGGCCTCCAGAAGATCAAAATACTTAAGCGTGTCTTGATTCATCGTCGTTCTCCGCATTTTGCAGCTTCTGGAACTGCTTGTTAAAAGCAGAGCCGCTCGAATTCCGCCTAGGCCCTTAGCAAATCCTGCGCCGATGCGACTGAACTTTAGCTCGCGTCCGCGCGTTTAGCTCCATCTGCACGTGTATGCGTATAGCGGGGAGCCAACATGGCGCTTAGGCCTATCCTTCTTTCGATCCCGCTTTTACTCGCCGCCAGCCTGACCGCCGCTTCTCAGGACGGCGAGATGTTGTTTGCGCAGCGCTGTGGCGATTGTCACGGGGCGCGCGCCATTTCGGCCTGGGGACGCAAGCTGCCGAATCCGGAGCAGCGTGGTCTTTGGCTTGAGGGCTTTTTGGCGACGCATCACCCTCCGCCCGAGAACGAGCGCGCGCCGATCATTGAACACATACAATCCCGGTACATGCGCCGTTGATGGATAAAGCTCGCAGCAAACGACGACGAGGATTACCCGCCCTGCTCGTCGCCCTGCTCTATCTGGCGTTTCTTGCATGTCCGCTGGCGCTGGCGTCGCTTGACGCTCAAAAGACACCGATCTGGCGCGAGATCGCCTCCGGCGCAGGCGCTTTGGGCTTTGCTTTTGTTCTGGCCGAGTTCGTGCTGTCGGGCCGTTTTACGCTCGTCTCAGGACGCGTCGGCATCGACGCGATCATGCGCCTCCACCAGTTTGCGGGGCGAGCGGCGCTCGTTCTGATCGCGTTTCATCCGTTACTCTATGTCTCGCCGCGCTTAAGCCGAGATCCTGCCGACGCGCTATCGACGCTGGGATCCATGTTCGCGTCCGGCTCGTTGCGCAGCGGGGCCGTCGCCTGGGCGTTGACGATGGCGCTCGTCGCCATGGCGATCTGGCGCGACCAATTACACATGAAATATGAGACTTGGCGTCTAAGTCATGGACTTGGCGCCGCGCTGATAGCGGGCTTGAGCCTCCATCACGCCCTCGGAATCGGTTCGCACACCTCCGCGCCTGCGCTGGCGCTTTACTGGCAAGTCAGTTTCACGCTGGCGATTCTGACGCTGGTGCACATCTATATCGTGCGACCGTTGCGGCGGATGCGGCGACCCTATCGCGTCGCAAGCGTAGAAATCACGGCAGAGCGAACCTGGCTGCTGCTTGTCGAGCCATGCGATGGCGATGCGGTTTCATTTGAGCCAATCTCTTTTGAAGCTGGGCAATTCGTTTGGCTGAACATTGGCCACTCGCCCTTCAGTCTCATCGAGCATCCGTTCTCGATTTCATCCGCGCCGCAAGCCCGGCATCTGCAGTTTCTCATCAAGGAAAGTGGGGATTTCACCAGTCGGATTGGCTCGGTTAAGCCCGGCGCCCAAGTCTGGATTGACGGGCCCTATGGGCAATTCACGCTGCCTGACGACATTGGCGGGCATAAGCTCCAACCGCTTGTCTTCATTGTTGGGGGCGTTGGCGTTGCGCCTGTCCTGAGCATCCTTCGCGATCTTGAAAAGTGGAGCCCCAAGCGAGCCGTTTCGCTCATCTACGGCAACAGGCTTTCGAGCCAGATTGTCGCGCTTGACGAATTGCGGGCCATGGAGGCGCGGCTTGGTTTGAGCCTGAATCTGGTTCTGGGTGAGCCGCCAGAGAATTGGAACGGATTAACCGGGGACCTGAGCGAGCGCATTCTGAGTCCCTTGCTGACGCCGCTGGCTGATGGCGCCCGCTATATGATTTGCGGTCCGCCGCCGATGATCGATTCGGTTGAACTCACCCTCAAGCGTCTCGGAATCGGCCGCCGGGCGATTTTTACAGAACGCTTTCGCTATTAGCGCGAATCACACACCGGCCTTGCGCTTGCCGACGCATTTCGGCAAAGTCGTAGCTAACCGGCCAATCGTCGGCAAAACCGAATCTCGGGAGGAACTTTGATGTTGCGCAATGGATTGAAGGCCGCTTGCGGCGTGGCGCTGGCAGCAGGGCTGGCGCTGGGAGCCAGCCTGGCTCCGGTTAACGCCCAGACCGGCCAATCTGTCGAGCAATTCTACAAAGGCCGTCAGATTAATATGATCATCTACACGGACAACAATTCGTCTTATGATTTTTACGCGCGCCTGCTCGGGGCCCATATGGGCCGCTTTATGCCCGGCAATCCGACATTTATTCCAAGAAACATGGTCGGCGCAGGCGGACTCAAGGCCTCTGAATTTCTTTACAAAATAGCTCCCAAGGACGGTAGCACGATCGGCACTGTCGGCCGCGGCCTCGCCTTCGACCCATTACTCGGCCGCAACGAAATGGGCATCGACTTTCTCAAGTTCAACTGGATCGGCAGCATGAACCGTGAAAGCACGGTGGCTCTTTCATGGAATGACCCTAGGGTGAAGGTCAAAACCTATGAGGACTTGCAGAAGATCGAGCTTCTCGTACCCGGAACCGGCGCTGGCGCCGATTCTGAGCTGATACCAGTGGCGCTGAACTTCCTCGCCGGGACCAAATTCAAGATCATCAAGGGCTACAAAAATACGTCGGACGCAGCGCTGGCTGTTGAGCGCGGCGAGCTGGACGGCATCGCCTATTGGTCCTGGAGCGCGCTGCGCTCCAGCCATCAGCACTGGGTCAAGGAAAACAAGATCCACATGCTATTTCACACCGGCGACCGCGTGCACCCGGAAATTCCCCAGGTTCGCTTGATTCGCGATCTGGTGAAGGAGCCTACCGACAAGCGTGCGCTTGATTTCATTCTTGCGCGCGAAATCCTCGGCCGTCCGTTCCTGGCTCCGCCGGACGTGCCGGCTGACCGCATCAAAGCTCTCCGCGCAGCCTTCGACGCTACCTTGATAGACAAGGAGTTCCTCATCGACGCCGAGCGTCGTCAGGCGGAGATCAACCTCGTGCCCGGCGAAGAAATTGACGCGCTGTTGAAGTCTGCGGCTGCTGCGCCCAAAGAGGTTATTGATCGTGTGAAGCAGGCGCTCGGTCTGTAAGCAACCAATCGGTAACTCATCGGTAATGCAGCCAAATTCTATGCCTATGGCGGACGTTTGTTCGCCATAGGTCTTGTTTCAAAAGTTCTAGAATCGATAAACTGGCGTCGTCTCCAGCGACAACCTTATTGGCGGAGCCGATCTTGAGCGCGCGCCGAGCTCGAAGCAATTATATGAAGACGATTTGGATGCTCTGTTTTTGGAAAAAAGAATAAAACGCCGGCGAAAATACGAAACTTCGCACTCCGGCGAAATAACAATGCATGAAATCAACGCTCTGCTGTGTTGAAGCGTGAGTTTTATTGGTGCCGCTCTGGCTGCTTGTGCACATTCCGGACCGTGGCGCCGTTTTGATCCGTGCTTAAGTTAAGCGATGTAGTCAGACGTTCGATTTCTCGCGCGGCGTCTTGCAGTGCGCGGTCTACCTCAATACACCAATCGTCACCTTCCAGCGACGTAGTCATCAAATCCAAAGCGAGCAAACGTTCAACAAGCGGATGCATTGGCTACACTCCTGTTATTCACGTTAGTAGAACCCCTCCTTCAGCGTTCCGCTATCGGAATTGCGCAACCAGCGTTACGGATTGAATAAAAAACAGTGATGCAACAGAATATCGAAACAGAAATGCTTTCGAAAAGGATTTGGCAGCGAAAACGGTTTGAACCTCAAGCATACGCGCCTATAGCTTAAACCATTATAAGTTATGGCAAACTGAGCGTTAGCGGATAAACAAAGAAGCGCGGCGACAAGCCGGCTGAGAAATACATTCGGGGGTGAGCATGGTTACCGAAGTGGAAGAACAACAATCAAAAGCCCACGGCGCCTATGCTGCATTTGCTTTCAGAGATTTCCAGTTCTGGATTGGCTACCGCTTTCTCAGCGGCGTAGCCTTGCAGATGAAGAACGTCGGCGTAGGCTGGTATTTGTATGAAACCACTGGCAGCGCCCTTGCGCTTGGTCTGGCCGGCCTTGCAGCGTTCCTGCCCTCAATAGCCTTCGCCCTTCTCACCGGCCACGTCGCTGACAGCTACAATCGCCGCAACGTCGTGGCGTTGTCATTCGGCCTCTGCACGCTCGGCATGGGCGCGCTGGCGTTCGCCGTGTTGTTTGAATCAGCGCCGGTCTGGCTAATCTATGTGTCAGTGGTGATGATTGGAATCGGGCGAGCTTTTGGAAATCCCGCTTCGCAGGCGATCACGCCAAGCCTTGTGCCACGTACCCATTTCGCGAATGCAATCACCTGGTATTCCTCGTTTTGGCAGGTTGCCACAGTCGCCGGCCCGGCAATCGGCGGTCTGCTTTACATTGGCGGACCGACGGTCTGCTTCTTTGCAGCTACTGCATGCTTTGCGCTCGCCTCGCTGATGGTGTGCATGATCCGCACGCCGCTTGACCCCGCAGGCTCGGGACGTGGCCCGATCAGCTGGGCGACCGTCTCCGTCGGCCTCACTTTCATGTGGTCGCGACCGGTAATGTTTGGCGCTGTGGCGCTTGATCTCGTGGCCGTGTTGTTTGGCGGCGTCACCGCTTTGTTACCCATCATCGCCAAGGACGTACTGGAGACGGGACCGTGGGGACTGGGCCTTTTGCGCTCATGTCCAGCGATCGGCTCTATCGCGATGAGCGCGGCGATCGCCTATTTCCCGATCACGTCCGGCGCAGGGCGGAAGATGCTGATAGCGGTTGGAATCTATGGGCTAGCCATCGCCGCCTTCGGCTTGTCGTCAACGCTCTGGTTGTCGATGCTGGCGTTGCTGGTCGTTGGCGCTGCTGATTCCGTCAGCGTCGTTATCCGTCACACCATGGTGCAGGCGGAAGCGCCCGACGAGATGCGCGGTCGCGTCGCCGCAGTGAACTCCATCTTCATCTCGGGCTCGGCGGATCTGGGTGAATTCCGCGCCGGGGCCAGCGCGGCGCTGTTTGGCGCGGCCAACGCTATCGTGATCGGCGGCATCGTGACGTTCGTGCTGGCGGGGTTGTGGGTGAAGCTGTTCCCGGCGCTTTATGCACGCAACAAGATTATCGATAATTGAGCTTGGGATAGGTGCGCCTCCGGCGCTGCGGGCGGTCCGCGCACCGGGTCATCCCGGTGAAGGCCAAGACCCACGATAGGCAGCTAACTCGTAGCCTGCCGTGTACGGCGGCCATCGCCGCCATAACGTTTGGACCGCCCCCATGCTGACCGCAGGACTGCGCTCTTGGCGGAAAAACTAATGCGAATGCCCGAAATGCCCGGAGCTGCCGCTATGATCATGGCCGTGGTCGGGCTCGATGTCGTCGGCTTCCGCATAGCCGTGCATCAGCGCTTCCATCGTCTTGCGCAGCGGATCTTCGCCGATGGACAGGTGCGCGGCGAGGAGACCCGCCAGCCGGGCGAACACCAGCGGCTGTAGCGACAGCGTCGCGTAGCGTTGGTCCGGATGGGCGCTCTCGCAATCGCGCACGGCGCGCGAAAGCGCAGCCGTGAACAATTCCTCAATGGACGCGATCACGGGATGTTCAGGCTGCGGCGCCTGCTCATTTCGCGTGATCAGCGCCCGCGCATGGGCAAGGAAGCGCTCGTAGTGCTGGTCTTCGCCGCTCGACGGTGTCTCGTCGTCCAGTTCGCCGCACATGATAGCTTCCTTGCTTTCTGATGGCCTGAGGGTTCAGAAGCCTTCGGCGTTTTCCAGCTGCTCAAACCAGTCAAACCCCATCGCCTTCACAATGCGGCTGTTGACCACAATGATGCGAGCCTCGTTGTTAGGGTCGGAATTGAAGTGCTGATGGGCGCAATACGGCGGGATGTAGATGAAATCGCCGGCTGTCCATTCGAACTTCTTGGGGGTCGTTTCCCATTCGAATTCCATAGTGTCATGGCAATCGAACTTCACGTCCCAATGCAAGTCGTAGCCGGAACCCTCTACAACGTAATGCACTTCCTCAGAAACATGCCGATGCTTGCCCGAGGCTTTGCCCGGCGCAAGAAACTGCATGTAGATGTCGAGGCACATTTCCTTGGTGTCCATGCGCTCGTTGATGATGTGCTTGATGAGGCCGTTGGGCGAACGCTCCAGCGGCATCTCGTTCCACTTCACCACGCCGATTTTGCCGTCGTATTCCTGGCGGAATTGCTCGGACGCCTTCAGCGCTTCCGAATAGAAATTCACTTCGGGAGCGGAGCCGTGAGCGCGCTCTTTTTCGCGGGGGTCTAGAAAGGCCATAGTCTGATCTCCTCAAGCCTGTGCGGCTTACAAATCCTTCGGCGGCGTGTAGGCGAGCTGCTTTGCGGTGCCTTCCTTGGGCGGGAATTCCGACACCTTCTGGAACAGCATGTGCATGAACAGGAACAGCGGCTTGGCCTTCATAACGAGCGTGACGCATTCATCGTCGTGATCGTCGCTGAAGTGCTGATGCACGCAGGCGTTCTCAACGATCAACGCATCGCCGGCTTCCCAGTCGATGCGCTTGTTATCGTGGACGTCATGGCCCTTGCCCTTGAGCACGAAGAAGATCGCGCTGTTCATGTGGCCATGCTTCTGGCCATAGCCGCCGGGCGAGAACACTTCGATGTGGGTCTCGATCGACTGCGCAACCTTCACGGCCTGGGGATTGATGATTTTCTTGCCATAATGGCCCGGGCCGCCCTTCCACTTGTGATCCTTTGTGGAATAGACGCGCGGCTGGGTGAACAGGTCTTTCACCAGCTCGCCGTAAGTGCCTTCCAGCGCGCGAACAAAAACGCGCTTGCGAGTCCAGCGCTCCCAGACGACCTCTTCCTTGCCGTCGTTGATGCTGTTGTGGCCCGCCGTGGGAGCAGATTGTTCAGAACTCATTCCACAGGTCCCTGTCTGATGATGTCGGGCGCGCAGCTCTTGAGGGGCCCGCGCCGCAATGGCCATGGTAAAGTCGTTGAGCGCGACTGCCCCATTAGCGTGTCGCTTTGAAATATAACGCGCGAGACTTCACGTAAATCGAATTATTTTATACGATGTTCCAAAATTCTGAGACGATGCAAAATTCCGAGACGATCGACGAGAAAGCCGCCCGTGCGCATTGAAGATCTCGATTTCAGCAAATTGCGCGCTTTTCAGCTGGTTGCGCAAGAGGGCTCGCTGAAGGCCGCCGCCGCCAAGCTGCGCCTCACCGTGTCGGCTATTTCCGCCAAACTTACCCGGCTGGAGGAGATCGTCGGCGTCGAGCTGTTTCGCAGGCAGGGAAAGTCGCTGGCGCTTACAGGCCCGGGCGAACGCTTGTTGGCGGAAATCATTCCGGTGATCGACGGCGCTGAGCGGGCATTCTCCACCGTCACCTCTTACTCAACGGAAGCAGGCAGCGTCTCCATCGCGGTCGGCGGCGATTATCTTTGGTATTTCGTACCCAAGCTCAACCAGTTCTGGACCAAGTTTCCAAACTTCGAGCTCAACATGCGCGTCTATCGCGCAGCTGACGCTTTGCTGGCGCTGCAAAAGGGCCAGCTCGATTTCTGCATGGGCGTCTATCCCCGCGTGCCGCGTGGCATATCGGCGGAAGTAGTGGCAAATTCGCCGTTCTCCCTCATCCACAAGAGCGACCATGCCGGGCGTGTGCGCATTGGCGACATCGTGCAGGACCGCCTGATCGTGGCCCCGCGTGGCCGGGCGACGCGCGACTTGTTGCAGGCTTCAGGCGGCGCTCTGGCTGACGCCGCCTATATAGAATGCCCCACCTGCCAGACCGCAGTTGACCTTGTGGGGCTGGGTGTCGGCCCTGCCATCGTCCACACGCTCTGCGTTGACCGACGCCTCCCGCCGGGCGTCCGGGCGCTCGACCTTGGCCCTAAATTTGGTACGGCGCCCTTCGTGGTGCTCTACCGCAAGCACGCGCTGAAGCGCCCTGCCCTGCAATTCATCTTCGATCAGCTGACCGGCTGATCGGCGGTTTACGCAGCCCTCTGCGTCCATTAGCTTGCCGGCGACTCTGCAACGACAGAGAACGGGCAAAACCCGGACAGGGACTTAAACGCAGGCGAGCAGAATGGCGCACTATCGTTTGACCGTCGACACTGGCGGAACCTTTTCGGACTTCGTCTACGTCAACGACGAAACCCGCGAAGTCTCGATCGCGAAGATTCCCTCGACGCCAGACGACCCCTCGCGCGCCATTTTAGCTGGCGTCGAAGAGCTGATCGCGACCGGGGTGAAGCCTGAAGAGATCGGCTTCTTCTGCCACGGCACGACCGTTGGCACTAACGCATTGCTCGAAGGCAAGGGCGTGCGCACCGGCCTGCTCGTCACCAAGGGCTTTCGCGGCATTTATGAAGTGGGCGAACAATCACGACCGCACGGCCCGGCCATTTTCGACATCATGTACGACAAGCCCGCGATGCTGGCGCCGCCAAGCCGCACCGGCGAAGTCGTCGAGCGCGTATCGTTTGAAGGAGAAGTCCTTCTGCCGCTGGACGAAGACGCGCTGCGTCAAACCCTGCGGGAACTGCGCGAAGAAGAGGTGCAATCCATCGCGATCTGCTTTTTGTTTTCGTTTCTGGCGCCGCAGCATGAGCAACGCGCGCGCGAAATCGTGGAAGAGGAGATTCCGGGCTGCGGCGTCTCCATCTCCAGTGAAATCGTCCCGCAGATCCGTGAGTATTATCGCCTGTCCACCACGGTGATTAACGCCTATTTGCAGCCGATACTGGCGCGCTATATCGCCAATCTCGATCAGCGCCTGAAGAGCGCGGGCGTGACGACGCGGCAGAAGTACATAATGCAATCCAATGGCGGGATGGCGACGTTTGAAGCCACAGCAAAGAAGGCCGTGGCCACGGTGCTGTCTGGTCCTGCCGGCGGCATCACGGCAAGCGTTTACGCTTGCCGCACAACCGGTTTTCAAAACCTCATCACCTTCGACATGGGCGGCACGTCTTGCGACGTCGCCCTCATCAAGGACGGGCAACCATCCATCGCCAATCGCGGCAAGGTGGAAGGCCGCGACGTCGCCCTGCCGATGATTGAGATCAACACGGTGAGTGCGGGCGGCGGCACCCTCGCCCATGTCGATCGCTTTGGCGAGCTTATCGTTGGCCCGCAAAGCGCTGGCGCGCAGCCAGGCCCCGCATGTTACGGGCGCGGCGGCACGCAACCCACCATCACCGATTGCAATCTTGTACTTGGCTATTTGAGCCCCGATAACTTTCTCGGCGGCAAGATGCGCCTTGATGCGCAAGCCTCGCATGATGCGATCAACAATGCCGTCGCCAAGCCGCTCGACATGCAGGCGCAGGACGCTGCCGAAGGCGTGGTCCGCATCATCAACGTCAAGATGCAGGAAGCCATCAAAGCCATCTCCACCATGCGCGGCCATGATTTGCGCGATTTCATGTTGCTCGCCTTTGGCGGCGCCGGCCCGCTGCATGCTGGCCCCATCGCAGCGGAACTAGGCATGGCGGGCGTTATCGTGCCTTTGTATCCAGGCGTCTATTCCGCCATGGGCCTGGTGATGTCTGACGTAAAGCACGATTACGTGCGCTCGCGCCTGACCGCTTTGTCGCGCGCAGACGAGAGTGACGTGAACGCTGTGCTGGAAGAGCTTGCAGCGCAAGCACGAACGGAACTGGCGGAAGAGGGCTTCACCGACGAGAAGGCCGAAATCGAATACGCGCTGGACATCCGCTACGCAGGCCAGGGCTACGAGATCACCCTGCCCTGCAACGCGCCGCTGGCGCCGGGCGGACTCGCGCAATTACGCAGCGCGTTCGATGAAGAACATCGCAAGATGTTCGGCCACACCGCGCCGCAGGAGCCCGTTGAGATCATCTCCTATCGCGTGCGCGGCATTGGCCGCGTACCGCCCGTTGAACTGCCGAAGTTCGCACCCACCGGCGCTCCCCTTGCTGGCGCTGTCCGTGAAATGCGGGTTGCGCGCTTCAATGGCGCTAATATCGAATGCCCTGTCTACCAGCGTGAAAAGCTCGATGTCGGCGCCACATTTTCCGGCCCCGCCATCGTCGATCAACTCGATTGCACCAGCGTGATCCCCCCGGGTCAGCATGTGCGCGTGGATGAATATCGCAACATGATTATCACCATTGGAGCCGCCTGACATGACAAGCTCCCCAAAGGTTGACGCAGTCGAACTCGAAATCATCAAGGCGAGCCTCGACGGCATTGTGCAGGAAATGCAAAACTCGCTGTTCCGTACGGGTTACTCGACGATCGTGCGCGAAAGTCAGGACGCCTCCTGCGCAATTATGAACGCTGCGGGCGACGTCGTCGCGCAGCATGTGGTGTTGCCGCTGCATATAGGATCATTCCCCGCCTGTTGTCAGGCGGTGCTTCGCGAATACGACGATATTGCTGAGGGCGACGCCTTTCTTATAAATCATCCCTATGAGGGCGGCTCTCCGCACGCGCCCGATATGTGCGTGCTGACGCCCGTGTTTGCGAACGGCGAGCTGATCGCGTTCTGCGCATCAATCGCGCACAAAAGCGACATCGGCGGCCCAGTGCCGGGCTCCTGTTCGGGACAGGCCAAGGAGACCTTCAACGAAGGCTTGCATCTGCCAGCCGTGCGCTATCAGCGAGCCTTTGAGCGCAACACCGAAATCGAGCGCATCATCGCCTGCAACAGCCGCACGCCTGTGCTCGTGCTGGGCGACATACGTGGTCAGCTTGGCTCAAGTCGTCTTGGCGAGCAACGCCTCGGAGAGCTTGTGCGCAAGTTCGGCAAGGAGAAGGCGCTCACCTCTTTCGAGCGCCTGCTAGATCTCGCGCGCATTCGCATGAAGGCAGCTATAGCTGAATGGAACGATGGCCGCTACGAGGCCGAACGCTTTGTCGACGATGACGGCGTGAGGCTGAATCAGCCTGTGCGCATTCACGTTATCGTTGAAAAGAAAGGCGACGAGATCGTCTTTGACTTCACGGTCAGCGACGACCAGACCCAGGGACCGGCCAATATTCGCCCGCCGCTGGTGCAAGCTGCTATCGCCTATTGTCTAATCGCGCTCGTCGATCCGCATATTTTTATCAATAGCGGTTTGATGCGCGCCTTCAGCGTTAAAACTCGCGAAGGCAGCGTAATGAACCCGCGCTTTCCAGCCCCGGTCAACACGTATAACCCGACGGTGCACGCGACCGTAGAGGCTGTTTTTGCAGCGCTCGTCAACATCGTGCCAAGCAAAGCGCGTGCGGATGGATGCGGCAGTCGGTCAATTATTCTGGGCGGACGCAGCACCAAGGCCGGACAGAGTTATGTCCAATATGAAATTCTGGGCGGCGGCGGCGGCGCGCGCGCATCCAAGGATGGAGCTTCAGGTACGTCGGTCAATCAGTCGAACGCGAAGATCGCACCGATTGAGATTATCGAAAGCGAGTTCCCGACAAGAGTTTTACGCTTTGAGCTCATTCCAGATTCCGGCGGCGCAGGCGCCTTCCGCGGTGGGCTAGGCATTCGCCGCGAATATGTGAACCTGCAAGACGCGCGCTTCTCAATTCGCTCCACCAAACATATCATCGCACCCAACGGAGCAGCGGGCGGCGGCGCCGGGCGAACCGGCGATATCATCGTTAACTCTGGCCGCGAAGACGAGAAGCGTTTGCCCACGCGCTATGCCGATTACCCACTCAAGGCTGCAGACACCTTCAACCTCGATACGCCTGGCGGCGGCGGGCTTGGGCAGGCGCTTGCGCGCGAACCCCAAAGCGTCGTCGATGACGTGAACGAGGGGTATGTGACTTTGGAAGCGGCCGAAAAATCTTACGGCGTCGCTCTTGTTCGCGCGGGTAGAAAATACGCCGTTGAGCCTGCGGCCACGGAACAATTGCGCGCACGCCTGAAGGCGGCGCACGCGTCCTGAGAACATCACTAAACAAGAAGGAACCTATTATGAAACTTGCCAATCAGGTCGCAATCGTCACCGGCGCGGGCCGCAACATCGGCGAAGACGTCTCGAAACTGCTGGCGCGCAACGGGGCAACGATCGCGGTCGTTGATCTTGACAAGGCGCGCGGCGAGAAGGTCGCCGCCGACATTGTTGCCGCCGGCGGCAAAGCGCAGGCGTTTGTGTGCGACGTCAGCAGCGAAGACGACATCCTCAAGTGCGTAAAGGACGTATCTGACGCGTTCGGGCGCATCGACATTCTCGTCAACAACGCAGCGATTTCCGACAACAAAAACATGTTCGACATCACCACGGCTGAGTGGAACAAGGTGTTGGCGATCACGCTCACTGCGCCGTTCCTGCTTACAAAATATGTCGCAAAGGCAATGATCGCCAATGGAAACGGCGGCAGGATTGTCAACGTCAGCTCGACCTCCGGCTATTATGGCCGCGACCGCGCAACGGCGTATACTTCGGCAAAGGGCGGCGTTGTGAACCTCACAAAATCACAGGCGATACAGCTGGCGCCCCACAAAATCCGCGTCAACGCCGTAGTGCCCAACAAGATCGGTTCGCCTGTCGGCAAGGATGAGTTCGACCCCACGCGTCCTGTACTCAATCTCGTTGGCCGCCCCGGGGTGCCCGATGACCTGGCCAACGCGGTGCTGTTCCTGGTATCGGAAGAATCTTCGTTCATCGTTGGCACGGCGCTGTTTGTTGACGGCGGCTGCACGGCGATCATGCCTGGCAGCGCCTGATTAATGTGCGAACAGGCGTGGCCGCCACAAGCGGTTGCGCCTGCAAACGGGACTGCTTAACGTCGTCTTGTCACCAATGGAAGGGTCGCTCGCATGAGCGTTTATGCGCTGAATAAAGTGCTGCGGGAAGTTAACCGCAATCCGCAAGTGCGCGAGCGTTTCATGCGCGAGGCTGCGGCTGTCGCAGCCGAGTTTGATTTAACCGAAGAAGAGCGTTCGGCACTCGTGGCGCGCGACATCGGCGCGCTTTACAAGCTCGGCGCTCACGGTTTGATCCTGCGCCCGTTCACGCTCATTCACCAAATTTCCGAACCCGATTATCTCCGCGCGATCAGAGGTTGATATGCCGATTGTTTACGCCTGCGCCGCCAGCCATGCGCCCGGCATTCGCGCCTGGACAGAAGCCTGTCCGCTCGATCAACGCGAGCGTTTGTTTGCTGGCTTTGAAGAGATCAAGGCAGGGCTGACCGCTGCAAAGCCCGACGTAGTTATTCTACTCACGTCGGAGCATTGGGCTAATTTCTTCGAACATCACGGCGCATTCTGCATCGGGCGCGGAGAGAGTTTTGAGGGGCCAATCGAGCCGTGGCTCAAGGTTGAGAAGACGCAATATCGCGGTGATCCGGCGCTCGCAGAGCGTATTTTGAACCATTGCTACGCGCACGGGTTCGAACCCGGATTCTCACATGAAATGAAGCTTGATCACGGCTCCATCGTCCCGTTGAGTTTCCTGCAAAAGGACGCTGGCTGGACGCTTGTGCCGCTGATGTTCAACACGCTGGCGCCGCCGCGCGCAACGCCTGCCCGTTGTCTGGCGCTAGGGCAAACGCTGCGAGCCGTGCTCGATAAAGCTCCAGAGCGCATTGCAATCATCGCAACCGGCGGCCTCTCGCATGATCCCGGCGAGTTGAAGCACGGCTATATCGACACCGCCTTCGACGCAACATTCCTTGAGCGCCTGACGCATGCAAAGCTCGACGAGCTTGCCGCTTATAGCGATGCTGATCTGGCCGCCGCAGGCGCGGGAACGCTTGAGCTGCTGGCGTGGATATGTCTTGCGGGCTTGATGGGTGATCGCACTGCCCGCGTCATCGCCTATGAAGCCGTCGCTCCCTGGGCAACTGGAATCGGACTCGTTTCCTACGATTACGCAGCGTGAGCTGCGCCAAGCTTTAGAGGTCTTTTATGCACGCTGTTATGTCCGACGGAACGCGGATCGCTTACGTCATCCACGGCGATCCAAAATCTTCCAAGCGCGTTGTGCTGCTGCATTCTCTTGCGATGGACCACACGTTCTGGAACCCTGTGGCGCAGGCCCTTTCGTCGGAGGCCGCAATTCTGACTGTCGATTGTCGCGGCCACGGCGCCTCCGACAAACCATCTGGTCCCTACACAGTGGAGCAATTCGCGGACGACCTCGCGCAACTTATGACCCAGATTGGATGGGATACGGCTGTTGTCGCCGGAGCCTCGATGGGTGGTTGCATTTCGTTGGCGTTCGCAATCCGTCACCCTGCGCGCACGAAGGGGCTCGGTCTGTTCGACACAACGGCCTGCTATGGCGACAATGCTTTGCCCGCATGGGAAGAGCGCGCCAACAAGGCGATGTCGGAAGGCCTTGAAGGGCTGATCGCCTTCCAGAAAACTCGCTGGTTCAGCGATGGTTTCCGTGAGCGCTCACCAGATGTCGTGCAAGCTTGCATCGACGTATTCCTGCGCAATGAATTACCCGCCTATGCAGCGACCTGCGTGATGCTGGGAACAGCAGATTTGCGTCCCCTGCTCCACACCATCAAGGCGCCAGCCCGCATCATCGTTGGCGATGAAGATTACGCAACGCCCGTCGCGATGGCGGAAGCGATGCATGCGGGGATTGCGGGCTCGACATTGCGCATCGTCGCAGGCGCGCGTCATTTGTCGCCTCTTGAGATCCCCGATGATGTGGTCGCAGAATTGCGCGTTCTGCTTGGCTGAAACGAAAAACGCCGCGCACGAAGCGCGGCGTTTAACTTTAGCCTCGCACAAGATCGCTACTTTGCGAGCTCAACGACATCCTTCGGCGCATCCACGATCAAGCGGGTAATGCGCGCCAGTTCGTCTCCGCTGATAGGCTCAATGTAAAGCTTCAGCTTTGCTGCGTCAGCCAGAAAGCCGGGATCTTTCATCGTCAGCTCGAACGCTTTGCGCAATGCTTGCGCGCGCTCGGCCGGCACGCCTGGCGGCAAGAAGACGCTACGTCCGAAGTCTGATTCAGCGGACAGGAACTCGGCGACGCGACGATGCAGCGGATCTGTCATCACTTCCGCCAACGTCGGAACGTCCGGCGCAGACGGGTCGCGGGTGATCGATGCGAAGACGATCGGGATAATCTTCTTGTCTGCAATTTCCTGCGGCATCGACAATTGGACACTGAGCCACGAGGCGCCGCGCCCTTCAACTTCGCCACGCTGCATGGCGAGGTTTAAATCCGCTGCACCCTTATAGCCGGTTACGATCTTGAATTTGGTGCCGACGAACTTGTTGAGGATGTTGGGTACGATATAGGTCGGCGAACTCGGGCCGGTAGCGCCGATGACGACTTCAACATTGCGCGCATCTGCGACGCTGCGCGCCTTCGACGTATGCCAGATTGCGAGCATGTTGCGCACCGGCGCCATATTGCCCAGCCAGTACCATTCACGCGCGTCATACTTGGCGTATTCGGGTGTCAAAACCTGATGCAGCACTATGGTCTGCTGCGTCATCGCAATCGTCAGTCCGTCTCGCGCAATCGTATTATGAATCTGGTTGGCGACCTGAAGGCCACCCGATTGACCGCCGGCGAACTTGTTGACGATCTTCGGATTGCCCGGAATATACTTGGGCATGTATTCCGACAAAGAGCGCGCATATGGATCGAAGCTGCCGCCGGGGTCTGATCCAATAACGAACGAGATCGTCTTGCCCTTGTAGAAATCTTCAACCGCATCCGCATGCGCGGCAAGCGACGTGCTGGCTATCAACGCAGCAATTAGAAAGCGCTTCATTTCGGTCCCTCTCCTGAATCTATAATTACTTGTTCAGCGCTTTCTTTACGCGCTCGATCGTCTGAATATCCGTCTGGTACATGCGCGCGACAAGCGCCTGCACTTGCTCGCCTGTGCTGGGGAGCACGTCGATGTTCATCTTCGCGGCTTCTTCGAGCAGGGCCGGATCTTTCATTGTTGCGTCAAGCGCGCGACGAAGCGTCTGGATACGGTCAGCCGACACGTCCGGCGGCAGGATCAGCGGGCGTGCAAAAGCGCTCTGTCCGTAGAACATTTCGAGGACATTACGGTCGCTGTCGGTCTTGGCGAGGTCAGTCATCAGCGGGACTCCTGCTGCGTTAAGCTCGGGATGCCCCTTCATGTCTTCCTGCGCGAATATGCGTCCGAAGAGCTCATTCTTCAGCACGTCAGCATATTGCACCTTTATGGTTGACCAACCCACGCCACAAATGCCTTGCACCTCGTTGCGCTCTATAGCCAACGTGACTTCGCGCGAACCCTTGTAGCCGGTCACGATCTTTATCTGACCACCAAGAACGCTGTTCACCACGGCCGGAAAATCAAATGTCGTGCTGCCTGCTGCTGTGGCGCCCAGGATTGACGGCATAGCGACGAGGTCAGCGGGCGTCTTGATCGGCGCGTCGCGGCGCACGAAGCAGACGAGCGTTTCTGAATGAGCGTTGCCAATATAATTGAAGCGGCTCGGATCATAGGTCTTGCGCAGGCTTTCGAGCAGCAGCGGCTCTACGATGATGCCGGGGAAAACAAGGCCTATGAACGTACCGTCTTTGGGAGCGATATTATAAAGGTGACCGGCGACGATGCCTCCCCCGGCTCCAGGCATGTTTGAGGGAACGACATTTGGGGCGCCGGGGATGTGGCGTCCGAAATGGCGCGCGACGAGGCGGCCATAGGTGTCGAGCCCGCCGCCCGTCGACGAGCCGATACCGATCGTCACGGTCTTGTCCTTGAAGCTTACGCCCTGCGCTGAAGCTGCGCCTGCACAAGCGATTACGGCGGCGCCGACCAGACGCGCAAGAATGTTCTTTTTCACGCTTACCTCAAAGGTTCTAACGAAAACGGGACGCTTACGGGCGCTATTCCATCGCCTTCGTGGCGCGCTCAACGATGATCGGCGGGGCTTCAAGAATTTTCGTCGCAATCTTCTGCAATTCGAGCCCGGATGTGGGCTCTATTTCGAGACTGCGGCGATTGGCTTCGGCGACAAAAGCGGGATCGACGACCATCTTGTCAAAGGCTGCGCGCAGCGCCGACAACCGATCCTCGGGCATCTTTGGTGGCGCGATCAAAGCCCGCCCTATAGCGGCGCCGGCGGATGCGAATTCGATCACGCTCCTGGCTTCCGGATCGCTGACCAGCTCTTGCATCAGCGGCACGTCTTTAAGTTCAGCATTCCGCGTAAGCCCGCCCTGCATCGCAACAATCATCTCGCCGCGCGCAATGGTGTCCTTGTGGGTCGCGCGCCATGAATTCCACGCCGACGAAACGAAATCGACTTCTCCGCGCTCCATCGCAAGCACTGAATCCGCCGAGCCCTTATAGCCGCAGATGATATCGAACTTGAAGCCGCCGAGCGCCTTCAGCATTGCCGGATATTGATAGCTCTGCGAGTTTTTGCCTGTGCAGCCAGCCACCGTTTTCACTGTGAGAAAGTCCTTCGGCGTAATCGCTGCCGCGCCCTTGCGGAACACGAAGGCGGTGTTCACCGGCGCGAACGAGCCTATATAGCTCATCTCCTGCACCTTCCACTTGCCAACGCTTGGCTCAAGGATTTGTGTATGCGCAATCGTCTCGGGAAAGAGTGCGATGCTCGTACCATCACGGGGAGCCTGCGCATAAAAAAATGCTGTGGCCACAACGCCACCGCCACCGGGCTTGCTCTCAACGATGATGTTGGGATTACCGGGGATGTAGGCCTTCATATATTCGGCGGCGAGGCGCGCATAGAAATCATATGAGCCGCCGGGCGGGTGGCCCAGCATGATGCGGATAGTATTGCCGCGCCAGAAATCTGCGGGCGTCTGGGCGTGCGCGGGTCCTGAAAGGCTTGTAGCAAGTACTGCGCCGGCGATTGCTGCGTATGAAAGCTTCTTCATGTCGTTTCCCTTCCTTGCGCGACCATAAAATTTGGCCCGCCCCCTCCTGAAAAACAGCTGATTGTTCAGCTTTTGGTTTTGCCTTCAACTTTTCGAACCGGAGTCTCCGGCTTTAACCCGGCGCGACGACGCTCAAACGTGTTGGCGCCATTGGCCTTCCATTCTCCGCGTGTGGCGGCGTCAGCAAAGCCCTGCCAATCGGCGCTCCAGTCGCCCAGATCATAGCCGTGCCAGGGCGCTTTCACGCTCAGCGCAGGCAGATCAAGTTCTTCCCAGATCTTGCGCGCATTTTCCATGAACGGCTTGGCGGGCAGCGCCAAAGGCGATGTGGGATGTTTAAGCGTGGCGTCAACCAGCATCGTGGAATCGCCGCCGCCCGAGCCAGCTTTCGGGCCGTGACCGCCAGCGCGATGGGGCATCAGCAACACATCTTCGACCGGATTCGAGCGATAGGCCATCGACCAGAAGATGGCGTCGGCGTTCAGCGTGTCGATATCTTCGGACACTGCGATAACGATCTTGCCGCATTGGGCCTGCAAGCTCGCCGCGCCATTGAGCGCGCGCCAGACCTCGCTTTGCACCGCCCCCTGTTTGAAGCGCAGAAAGATAACCTTGCGAAGGTTTGTCAGCGGTTCGTGCAGCGTCACCCCAATGATGCCCTTGATGTCGAGCGTCTTCCTGAGATGCTGATAGAACAGCGCCTCGTAGGCGGACTTCTTGAGAATGCTCGACTCGCTGGGCGTCACCTCGCTAAGCACGGAAGCGAACACCGGCTTCTTCTTCATGGTGATGGCGGTGACGCGCATCGACATGTTGAAATCTTCCAGCGCAACATGGCCGTGGCTTTCGCCGAACGGACCTTCTGGCTCCAGCAATTCAGTGTCAATAAATCCCTCGACGACGATTTCCGCATCGGCGGGAATTTCAAGATCCACTGTCTTTGCGCGGGTGACACGCATCGCACGGCCAGCAAGACCGCCAGCCACAGCCATCTCGTCTTCGTCAATGCCGAGCTTTTGCGGGCCGGTAAAAGCCACCACGGGCGCGCAGCCCACGATGATCGCGCAGGGCATCGGCTGGCCCAACTTCTGGTATTTGAGCCAATGCACGTAGCCGCCAGCCCCGCTCAAGCGCGACGCCATCCGCACGCCAAGCCGGTCATTGGCTTTGAAGCCCGCGCGATAGGTGCCCATGTTGCGCACGCCGGTTTCGGGATCTTTGGTCACGCACAGCGTCGCCGTAAGATAGGGAGCTGCGTCAAACCCCGGCGTCGAGACTGGCGCTGGCAGAATAGAAAGCCCCGTGCGCTGCAACTCGTCTCCGGTGATGACCACTTCCTGACACGGGGCGTCTTCGATGAAGACCGGCGGAATCGGCTCATCGATCGCCTTCATCCAGATTTCGCCAAGGTCCTCCAAGGCTACGCCCATGCCCATAGCATAGATCTCGTTTGTGGCGGCAAGCGCGCCCACAACCACGGGAATGTCGTATTTCTCGCCGCCAGCGCCTACAACGTTCGTGAAAAGAAAAGCGCGGCGCGCATCTTCCGGAAAATTGCCCACGAATTGCCAGCGCACGAGAGGATGAAGCTCCGTATCCTTGCAGATCGGCCGATCAATGCGAACCAGAAGCCCCTTCTCCTCAAGTCGAGTCAGGTGCTCCTGAAAATCCGCTGGTGCGCGGAAATCCGCAGAAGCCCTGCCCTCTCCTGACGCGGTCATAGACGTTTATCCCCCATATACTTTTGATCTAAGCGAGGTTGCGGTCTTACAGGCCTTCATGTAGCGAAGCAACAAGCCGGAAAGTCCGGAGAGCTTCCAGTCCGGGGGAAAAATGAACCACTCGCCGCGCGCCGACTTTCACGTCATCGGCCAACCCTTGCGCCGCAAGGAAGACGAGCGCCTGATCACAGGCAAGGGACGCTTTACGGACGATTTTCATATCGACGGACAAGTCTACGCTGTGATGGTGCGCTCACCCTACCCCCACGCCCGCATCCTTGCCATTGATTCAACCGCAGCCCGCGCCCTGCCCGGCGTGCTTGGCGTGTTCACCGGCGCGGAATGCGAAGCCGAAAACTACGGCGCCATTCCGCATGATCCGGTGCCCAAAACCAAATATGATATGAAGCTTGCGGGCAAAGGTGGCACACCGATCTTCATCGGCCCGCACAAGCTGTTGCCTGCCGACAAGGCGCGCCATGTTGGCGAGGCTGTCGCTATGGTGGTGGCTGAAACAGAAGCGCAGGCGCGTCTCGCAGCTGAAGCTGTGCAGGTCGAATACGACGAACTGCCCTTCGTTCTGGGTCAGCCCCAGGCTTTGGCCGCTGACGCATCGGCAGTCTGGGACGAGATCAAAGACAACGTGCTTGTCGACACTACATTTGGCGACGTCGCCGGAACGGACAAGGCCTTCGCGCAGGCCGACCATATCGTGAAGATGGATTTCTTCATTCCGCGCGTGACGGCCGTTGCGATGGAGCCGCGCGCCGCGCTTGGCAGCTTTGACGCAAAGAGCGGCAAATATGAGCTCGTGATCGGCGGCGGCGGCTGCGTGCGCCAGCGCGCCGAGCTTGCCTCTGTGTTTGGCATCGACGTCAAGAATTTGCGGGTGCAGACTTATGACGTCGGCGGAAACTTCGGCTCGAAAAACCGTGTCTATGTTGAATATGGCCTTGTGCTGTGGGCATCAAAACGCGTTGGGCGCCCCGTAAAATTCAACGCCACGCGCTCGGAATGCTTCCTGAGCGATTACCAGGGGCGCGACCTTACGACGAGCGTGCAATTGGCGCTGCGTAAGGATGGACGCATTCTGGGCCTGCGTTGCGACAACGTCAGCAATGTAGGCGCGCGTTGCGTTTCCCTGTCGCCGCTCGGCAAAGGCTCGGGCCTCGTTACGGGGTCTTACGATATTCCGTTCGCAACCCTGCGCGCGCGCGCCGTGTTTACCAACACGACGCCAACGCAAGCCTATCGCAGCTCGGGGCGCCCGGAAGTCAATTTCGCCATTGAGCGTTTGATGGATACGGCGGCGCGCGAGATGGGGATTGATCGCGTTGCGCTGCGTCGCAAGAACCTTGTGAAGCCCAAGGCCTTTCCCTACACGAACGCGGTCGGGGCAACCTACGACAGCGGCGATTACCCCACGCAGATGGCGCTCTCCATGGAGATTGCCGATTGGGCGGGCTTCCCCAAGCGCAAGCGCGAGGCTGCAAAACGCGGCAAACTGGCGGGCATCGGGATGGGCCATTATGTCGAAAGCTCTATTGGTTCGCCCAAAGAGCGCGCGGAGATCCGCATCATGGCGAGCGGGCGCACGACGTGCGTCATCGGTACGCAGCCCAGCGGCCAGGGCCATGAGACGAGTTTTGCGCAAGTGGTCGCCGAACGTCTCGGCCTGCCGGTTGACAGCGTGGAGATCGTGCTGGGAGACACGGCGATCGTGAGCGTCGGCGGCGGCTCGCATTCGGGCCGCTCGATGCGCCATGCAGGTACGGTCATATCAAAAGGCTCCGATCAGCTGATCGAAAAAGCCAAGGCGATTGCAGCTTTCATGCTGCGCGCCGACAAATCTGAAATGGCCTGGGAAGACGGACGGATCGTTCAGAACGGGAGAAATCATTCGTTCGATATGTATGAACTGGCGCGCGCCATCGATGGAGCGCCCCTCCCCGACGATCTCAAGGACGGGCTGTTCATGGCCTGCGACAATGAGATGCATGAGCCAGTTTTCCCCAACGGCTGCGCCATCTGCGAAGTTGAAGTTGATCCTGCTACAGGCGTGTTTCAGATCACGCGCTACGCAGCGGTCGACGACGTGGGCCGCTGCATCAACCCGATGATCGTGCATGGGCAGACCCATGGCGGCATCGTGCAGGGCGTTGGCCAGGCCATCGGCGAATTGTGCGCACTTGATCCCACATCCGGACAGCCGATTGCCGCCTCGCTGATGGATTATTTCATGCCGCGCGCCGACGACATGCCCTCCTTCCGCACTGAAATTGCGGAAGTGCTGTCCCCCACCAATCCGCTTGGCGTGAAGGCCGGCGGCGAAGGCGGCACGACGCCTGCGCTGTCAACCGTCGTCAACGCGCTCGTTGACGCGCTGCAAGATTATGGCGTGCGCGATCTGCAAATGCCCACCACGCCGCTTTCAATCTGGCGTGCGATCCAGCAGGGTCAAAAAACAAAAGCTCAGAGGGAGAAGGCCAAGTGACGAATCCGAAAATTGAACTGATCTGCTTTCCCGGCGCGCCGAACCTGCCGATCTTTGCAGCGCAAAGCAAAGGCTGGTTCGAGAGCAATGGCGTTTCCGTAAACCTCACGACCACGCCCAATTCCGCGTTTCAGGCCGAGAACCTCGCCTCCGGCAAGTTCCAGATTGCAGGCACCGCGTTCGACAACGTAGTCGCCTATCAGGAGGGTCAGGGCGCCGTGCCGCTGAAGGACACGGATTTCTTCGCTTTCATGGGCGCCACGCAAGTGGAGCTTGCCTTCATCACCGCGCCGACGATTTCCACTTACGAGGACGTCAAGGGCCAGTCGCTGGCGCTCGACGCTTTGTCGACCGGCTTCGCCTTCTGCCTGTACGAGATGCTGGCCAAAAACGGGCTGAGCAAAAGCGATTACAAAATGGTCCCCGTCGGCGCGACCCCTGCCCGGTGGGAATCGGTGAAGGCAGGCGAGCACGTCGGCACGCTCACCATCGAGCCGTTCACGAGCATCGCCCGCAATCAGGGCTTCAAGGTGCTGGACACCTCGACCAATATCTTCCCCGCCTATCAGGGCGGCGCGTTCGCAGCCAGCCGCAAATGGGCGGCGGCGAACCCCGAGGCGTTGAAGGGCTATATTCGCGGCTATCTCGCTGGCCTCGAATGGACGCTCGACCCCGCCAACCGCGAGGAAGCGACGCAGATCCTGCTGACCAACATGCCGGAGATCAAGCCGCAGGTGGCAGGCGCCGTGATGAACTCGCTGCTGTCGCCGCGCTCCGGGCTCACCCCCAAGGGCGCGATGCTGATGGATGGCGTGGATAC
>CANJPM010000011.1 GCA_947476075.1 Beijerinckiaceae bacterium | reverse complement strand
CGTCAGGCGCGATGGATCAATCAGCTCCGCCAGCGCCCGAACGCCCGCCTCGCCCTGCGCTGCATAGGCGAGGGCGAAGACAAGCCCGCCGATAAGGGCGAACCACGCCAGACTCGCAATACCCATGACGCCGAGGCTGAGCAGGAAGCTGGGCAGGCTGAGCGGCTTGGTCATGGACATCTCCAGTGCGCAGCATAATCGACAACGCTGGAGATCACATTAACGGCCTCTTTCTTCCTTCTCCCGCTTTGCGGGAGAAGGTGGGTTTTGCGTCAGCAAAAGCCGGATGAGGGCGGTCTCGCAAGCAAGAAACCCTCATCCGTCATGCTCCGCATGCCACCTTCTCCCGCTTTGCGGGAGAAGGAAGAAAGCATCCCTCAAACGCTTGACTGCGGCACGCCCTTCTTTGCTTTCAGCGCTTCCCTGGCGCCGTCGCGGAAGTGCACTTCGCGCTTCAGCAAGATTGCGGTGGCGCGCACCGCCTGCTGCCCGGGCGTGCGGGCGGGCGGCAGTTCGCCCTTGTCGCGCAGCGCCTTTGCAGCGCGCATCAGCTTATGGCGCGCCATGATGATGCCATTGTCGCAACCCACCAGATTTTCCTTCGTGCGGTCGACGACCGGCCCCATGCTTTCCTGCAATGAGGCGTCCTGCGCGCCGATGCCCTCAATGCCGCTATAGGTCGCGCCCGCCTTCTGGGCCGCGCGGTCCATCAGGTAATCATTGTCCTTGTTGGCCAGCGGCATATAGGTGCCGGGAATGTATTTCACATGCACGCCCTTGCCCGCTCTCATATGGCCCACTTCAGCCTCGGTGAGCGCGCGCACGGGGTGGTAATCAAAGCTCCAGGCCCAGCAGGTATTGTCGTCGATCGGCACCCAGAAATGCCCGTGCATCGGATAATCGCCACGCGGGGGAACCGCTGTGTAGCAGGGCATCAGCCAGGGCGTGATGCGCCAGTAATATTGATTGTCCTCGGCCATGCGCCGCGCGCCGATGAACAGGCCGCCGTCGTTTTCGATCACCTCGAACACCGGCGACAGATCTATGAGATTATACTTGTTGCCGCCGGCGTCCCTGAACAGCGGATCGGATTTCACGTCGCCGCGATGCAGAAAGGAAACGTGCGATGAATCGATGCCGCCCTCCAGCGCCTGCAACCAATTGCAATCCTGAAAGCGCTTGGACATGAAGCTCTGTTCGCGCGGAACGATTGCGAACTCGTAATTGGGCTCTTCGGGCTTGTTTTCAGGCTTGCCCATATAGGTCCAGATCACGCCGCCCTTTTCAATCACGGGATAGGACGTGACTTTGATCTTGTTTGCGTAGCCCGATTCTGCGGGCTCGGACGGCACGTCGACGCATTGGCCGCTCACGTCGAATTTCCAGCCGTGATAGGGGCAGCGCAATCCGCATTCTTCGTTGCGCGCAAACCAGAGCGAGGCCCCGCGATGGGGGCAGAATTCGTCGATCAACCCAAGCTTGCCCTCGCTGTCGCGAAACGCGATCAGGCGCTCGGAGAGAACCTTGACCCGCACCGGCGCGCAATCGGCCTCGGGCAGCTCTTCGGCCAGCAGGATCGGCAGCCAATAGCAGCGAAAAAGATCGCCCATCGCCGTCCCCGGCCCTGTTTGCGTCACAAGTTCGTTCTGTTCCCTGCTGAGCATAACGCTGTCCTCGCCTTTTCGTTCTTCCATGTGGAACGATGTTCCGTATGAGAGAAACTAGGCGGCTGGACTCGGACGCGCCTTGCGCTGGATCAAAGCCATGTTTGGGATTCCCTTCTCCCGCGATGCGGGAGAAGGGAAGAAAAGCCCTATGGCTCCATCGCCTTGCGCGCCTTTTCGACGATGTCGGGCGGGGTGGCGTAGATCGCTTCAACTTTCTTTTGCAGCTCTTCGCCCGACACCGGGTCAGCGTCGACTTTCATTTTCGCCGCCTCGGCCACAAGCTCCTTGTCGGCCATCGTGTCCATAAACGCTTTGCGCAGCGCAGCCACGCGGGCGGACGGCGTTTCCATCGCCACCACATAGGGGCGGCTGAACGCGGTCTGGCTATAGACGAGATCGAGGATCTGCTTCTGCTCTTCGGTTTTGGCGAAGGCGCGCGCCAGCGGCACGCCCTTTTTGTTGAGTTCGGGATAGCCGGTGGAATCTTCCTGCACGAGCGCCTTGATGCGTCCCTCGTCAAAAGCGCCCTGATAGATCGCCGCCACCGACGACCAGCTCTGGCCGCAACCGCCCGCCACTTCGCCCTTCTCGATCGCAAGGTTGATCTCGCGCGTTCCGGGATAGCCGGCGACGATTTTGAGCTTGGCGCCGAGCACGTTTTTCAGCAGCAGCGCAAAGTCGCGCGTCGAGGCGCCGCCCGCGCTGGCGCCCACCACAAGCTCCTTCTCAAACACGTCGCCGAACGATTTCACGTCGGAATCGCCGCGCACAAGGCACACGTAATAATCAGTGTTGGCGCTGCCGATGTAATGAAACTTCGTGGGATGATGGGTCGCCCGCTTGGTGCCGCTGAACAAAGGCTCCACCACCGCGCCCATGAAGATCGCGCCAATTGCCGTGCCGTCCTTGGGCGCCACATTGGCGATGTTGGCGGCCGCCACATTGCCGCCGGCGCCGGGCATGTTGGAGACGATGAAACCAGGCGCGCCCGGCAGATGCTTGCTCATGTGGCGGCTGATGAGACGGGCATACAAATCATAGCCCCCGCCGGTTGAAGAGCCGACAAGGATCGATACGTTCTTGCCCCGATAAAACGCGGCGACATCGTCCTGTTGAGCGTTTGCGCTGGCGCCAAAGGCGCAGCAGGCGGTCATTGCGGCGAGCGCGAGCGATTTCATGTTTTCTCCCGACGTGATGCGTTGATTGGACGCAGCTATCCTGAATGAGCGGGAATTGGCAAGGACGAGAGGTGGAAGCCCCGCATCCGTAGCGCGTTGCGCGGCGCCCAGACAGTGGACATCCGCGCATCCGTGGCTAGATTGCGGCCAGCACAAACGATGAAAGGGAGAAACAATGAGCTTGACCGTAAGGCCGCTGGACGCCGCGCTCGGCGCGCAAATCATCGGCCTGGACGTGCGCGACATCTCGCAGACGTCCGCCGTCGCCCTGCATGAAGCCTTCCTGAAGCATCACCTGCTTTTGATCCGCGACCAGACCATTGCGGACGCCGATCTCGTGAAGCTGGGAGAATGTTTCGGCGCCATCGGCAAGTCGCGCATGGTCTCCCCGCTTTCGGGCCGCGACGACATCATGGTCATCTCCAACATCCGCGAAGACGGCAAGCCCGTGGGCCAATTGCCGGACGGCGAAATGGCTTTCCACATCGACCAGATCTACCGGGAAACTCCGGCAAAGGGCGCAGCCCTGCATGCGGTCGAGATTCCCGACGCTGGCGGCGACACGATGTTCTCCAACAATGTCGCAGCTTATGAATCCCTTTCTCCGGCTCTGCAAAAGCGGCTTGAGGGATTGCTCGCCACCCATTCGTTTCAATATGGCGAGACGCAGCGCGAGAACAGGGCGGAGGCGCAAGAGCGTCCCCATTACACCCATCCGCTGGTGCGCCGCATTCCTGAAAACGACAAGCGTTCGCTGTCGGTTTGCCGCCTGATGACAGACCAGATCGAAGGCCTGTCGGAAGACGACAGCCGCGCCCTGATCGCGCAGCTCTGCGACGTTTTGGAGAACCCGGCCAACGTTTACAGCCACCAATGGCGCGTAGGCGATACGCTGATCTGGGACAATCGCTGCACCAGCCACGCCCGCACGGATTTTCCAACCACACAGCGCCGGCTGATGAAGCGCGTCACCATCAAAGACACTGTCGCGCCTTTGGGTTAAGCTGGCGCCCGGTTACGCAAAAAGCAGAACCGGGCGGAGACAGCTTTGACGACGAAAAAGACGACGGCTCCGCAGATGAAACCAGCGCTCATGCGAGCGTTCCAGCTCGTGGGGCTGGTGGCGATCTATCTGGCTCTGGAATGGATCAGCGCCATTCAGGAATATCGCGGCGTTCCCGTCACCGCATGGAACCCTGGTCTCGGGGTTTTGTTCGCCGGGCTTCTGCGCGGCAGCAGAATCGCCGCGTTCGCTTTGTTCGTGGGCGCAATCCTTGCTGAATCTTTGCTCGGCGGCGGTTTGGCGCAAACGCCTCATTCCGTCGTTATCGCTGCAATCGTTACGCTTGGCTATGTGGCGGTGGCTGAAATCGCCCGCGCGCTTCATCTTGATGCGCGTCTGGAGCGGGTGCGCGACGTCGCATTGCTTCTGAGCGCCGCGCTTGGCGGCGCGGTCGCCGTCGGCATGTGCCTCAACATTTTTCTGGTCGGCACCGGCTCGGTCGACTTTGCGCAGGCGATGCAGGACTGGTTGCCGATGCTTGTGGGCGATCTCATCGGCATCGCCGTGGTGACGCCGCTTGTGTTGCGCTCGTCGCGGGCGCGCGTGCGAACGCAATTGACTGATATGTCTTTCGTGGCGGGCGTAGCGGCGACCACTCTGGTGGCGGCCGCCGCCATCACATTCGTGCTGCGCGAGGGCGATCAACGCGCCTATCAGGCGTTCTATTTCCTGTTCCTGCCGATTGTGTTCGCCGCCCTGCGCAATGGGCTAGACGGCGCCTGCATCACGCTGGCCTCGACGCAATTAGCGCTGCTGGCCGCCCTCAACCTGTTTGGCTACGACGCCAACGCCTTCACCAATTTTCAAACTGTGATGGCGGTGCTCACAGCCACCGGCCTGCTGGCGGGCGCGGTGTCCAGCGAGCGCGACGCTGCAAGCCGGTCTGCGCGCAGCACGCGGGCATTGTTGAAAGAAAAGGAATCGGAAGCCGCACGCGCCGACCGCTTTCACCTTGTGACCGGACTGGCCTCGGCGCTGTCGCACGAGATCAACCAGCCAATGACAGCGGCCCGCGCCTACGCCCGCACAGCCCAGAAGCTCGCTGAAACGCCGGGCGCCGACGTCGAGCGCGTGCGCGATTACGTCAACCGCAGCGTCGAGCAGATCGACCATGCCGCAGCGATCCTGCGCAGCACGCGCGAATTTCTGCGCCGCGGCGATCCCGGACGCGCCCCCACAATGCCAGCGACCATCGTCGCCGATTCGCTCACCCTCATGCGTCCGCTTGCTGTGGAAAAGCGTGTGGGCATCGCCAGCGACGTTCAACCTGGCCTGCCCGCCTGTTATTGTGACCGCATTCAAATTCAGCAGGTGCTGATGAACCTGATGGACAATTCCATCGCCGCTCTGGCTGGCCAGGGACGCAAGGACGGCGCGGTCACCCTGTCGGCGCGATTGTGCGAGGATAGCCCAGGCGGCGGCAGGCAGATCGAGTTTTCCGTGCGCGACAACGGCCCCGGCGTCGATCCAGAATTCGCCGCCCGCGTCTTTGAGGCGCTGGCGACGACGAAGAAAGACGGGCTCGGACTGGGGCTGGCCATTAGCGCCGGCATAGTGGAAGCTCACGGCGGTCGCATCTGGCTCCAGAGCGGAGCGCCAGGGGCGACCGAATTCAGGTTCATTATTCCGGCGGCGCCGGGTTTGCTCGAAGGGGACATCAGTGAGCCATCCTAAAATTGCGGTCGTGGACGATCAGGAGGCCGTGCGCTCAGCGCTTGGCGAGATGCTTGGCGTCTATGGATACCAGGTGGAGCTTCACGAAAGCGCCGACGCTTTTCTGGCCTCCCCGGGCGCTGGCGAAGTCGGATGCGTCATCGCCGACGTACGCATGCCGGGCACGGACGGGATTGCGCTCGTGCGCGAACTCGCCCAGCGCGGCATCGACGCCCCGGTGGTGCTGATCTCGGGCCATGCGGACGTGCCTATGGCTGTGGCCGGACTGAAGGCCGGCGCGCAGGATTTCATCGAGAAACCGGTGGACGACGTGCGCCTCGTGGCCGCCATCAACCGCAGCCTCGCCTCCCGCTTCGAGCGCCAGGCCGGACGACAGGCCAATCGCGAGGCGGAAACCCGCTTCGAGCGCCTGACTCCGCGCGAGATGGAAGTATTTGACCTCGTAGCCGAAGGCATGACCAGCCAGGCCATCGCCACCCAGCTCGGCATCAGCGCCCGTACGGTCGAGAGCTACCGCGCCCAGCTGATGGAAAAGCTCCAGCTTGATTCGGTGGCTTCGATCGTGCGGCTGGCCGTCAAACTGGGACGTGTGACGCCTTAGGGACGAATGGGACTTGGGGGAGAAGGGAGAGCTCCGAACCTTCCTTCTCCCGCTTGCGGGAGAAGATGGCGTTTGCGTCAGCAAACGACGGATGAGGGGAATTCTTCCTTCCCCACCGCCACTCCCCACACTCCCCACAATTCTTTCTCGTCGCCGCCCTTTCGCAAAAGCTGCGGACCGCCTATATTCATATCGTCTCCGCAAGGCGACTATGGCGATAAACGGACATCGTAATAAACCATCCGGACCCGGGGGCGGTACCCGGCGCCTCCACCCCAGCCCGCGCGCGTCGCGGTTTGCGGCGGGGGCGAAACAGGATCGACGGGGGTGTAAAAGGTGGTCTTTTGCCCGGCATGATACCGCCGTTATCGGGTCAATCCTATAGTTGCCAATGACAACTATGCTCCGGTCGCCGTCGCCGCTTAAGCAGCGCCGTCACCGGGAATCAAGTCCTGTTGGTTAGCACTTTCAGGCGGGGCTCGGAGGCGCCTGGCAACAGAAGCCTCCACTTTCTTTGTGGACCCATCTCTGGATTCCGACACTTCTGGACCTGATATCTCTGGACATTACATGCAGCACGCAATTCGCTACGATCTTCTGGTTCAGGACGCTCTGCGGGGCATGGTGCGGGATTTAATGACCAAGGCCGCCCGCGAGGGCCTGCCAGGCGACCATCATTTCTTCGTGACTTTCAAAACCCATGCGCCGGGCGTCCAATTATCTTCGCGGATGAAGGCGCAATATCCCGAAGAGATCACCATCGTGCTGCAACATCAGTTCTGGGACCTCATCGTCTACGAACGCCAGTTCGAGGTCGGCCTCTCGTTCTCAAACATCCCAGAGCGTCTCGTAGTGCCGTTCTCGGCGCTCACCGGCTTCCATGACCCTTCCGTTCCCTTCACCATGAAGTTTGAACCCAAGGACGAGGCGCTGGAAGAGATCGAACCGGCTCGCGCGGGGCCGCGCGACATCTCGGCCGCGCCAGTCGCCAAAATGGCGCCCCGCATGGCGCAGGAAAAAATTACGCCTGAAAAGCCCGCAGCGCCCGCGCTCGAGGACGAGACAGGAGACGACGCGAAAATGGAGCAGCCCCAGCAAAGCGCGACGAAGGTCGTCTCCATCGACGCCTTCCGCAAGAAGCCCTGATCATGGGCGAGATCGTCAACCTGCGCCGCGCCCGCAAGGATCGCGCCCGCGCGCAGGCTGACCATAAGGCTCAAATCAATCGCGCCGCCTTTGGGCGCTCCGCAAGCGAGCGCAAGACCAGCGCGGCCGAGCGCGAGCTGTCCCAACGGCGCATTGAGGGCCACAAGCGAGACGCCGCTAATCCAGCGCCCGAAAACAAAAATGAGCCCTGAGCCGCAGGCGCAAGACAAAGGCGCGGCGCCAGATCAGCCCACGCGCATGCGCAAGCATTCCCTCGTTATCGCCGGACATCGCACCTCGATCTCGCTGGAAAACGCTTTCTGGTTGGGTCTGCGCGAGATTGCGCAGGAGCGCAACATGCCGGTGGCGAGGCTGGTCGCCGAAATTGACGCCAGTCGCGGAGAGTCCAATCTCTCCTCCGCCATTCGGGTGTTTGTGCTGCGGGCGTTTGCGCTCATCGCGTCGCGCCGCTAATTGGGCGCCCGCTCTTCAAGATCGCGGAAACTGCGCTGAATAAGCGACTTCAATGCATCGCTCGCATTCTTCGCGCCTTCCGCATTCTGATTTTCCCGCTCGCGACGCAAGCGCGTCTCTTCCATGCGCCGCGCCTCCTCTGCGCGACGCGCCTCTTCCGCCAGCCGCGCCTCTTCCTTCTTGAACGCTTCGATCTCGCCGGCGCGCTGACGCAGCCATTCCTGCGCTTTCCAGCGGCGGTTGAAAGCGGCGCGCTCGCGAATGTCGGCCTCCAACGCGGCTATGCGCGCCGCTTCACGTACAATAGCGCGCGCGCTCAGATTGTTAACCAGAGCGCCCGCTTCAATCGCGCGCGCAGGCTTGTCCAGCGGCCCGCTCCACGTCACGCGCATACGCGGCGAAGCGCCCGACCATCCTACGGGCGGCGTGACGCTCGACATTTGAACGCCCGCGTCAACGCGCAAGTTCCGCAGATCGAGCATGCCCCACCCAAGCACGGCGTTGACGGAGGAAGCGGTCTCGATGGCGCCAGGCTGAAGGCGCACGATGCCGCTGGCGATCACCGCCTCAAAACGCCCCTGTCGCACAGGCAAATCTGCCCGCGTCAGTTCGCGTCCGATAGCCGCCACGACGGCGCCCTCGTCGACGCCGATGGAATCTTTCTCCGCAGCATCCACCACCCGGCCCAACGCTCCTGGATCCATGCGCGAGATGCGCCCGTCGTAAAGACGCACTTCGCCGCCCCCGGCAAGATTGGCGATCAGCGCGCTCTCGCTGGCGCCCGCGCCTGCAATTTCAACAGAGCCTGACAGCCTGCTCTCGACGTCCATGCGTCCGCCCATGGGCGCATCAAAATCAAGTCGGCCCGACAGAGCCGCCTCACCCTTGTCACGACGCAACGACAGCCGCCCCGCGACCCTGGAATCGCCCACGCGCAGGCTCATATCTTCCAGCGTCAAATGTCCGGGCTCGATACCAATTCGCATTGAGGCGCCCTCGCCGGCAAGACCTCTGCGCACATCCAGCGTGCCGATCAGCAAGTCGAGGCGCGTCGAAAACGGGTGCGAGGGCGCAGGCGCAAACGCCTGATCGGACCACAGCTCGCCGACCTTTGGCGCCAGCGGCGGGCCAAGCGCAAAGCTGATGAGACTTGAAAGCGAAAGGCGGTCAAGCAACAGCGAGCCATTCAGCGCAAATCGTCCGCCATTTGCCGGCCGGGCGGCGCGCAGGGCGCCGGAAACGCTTGAGCCAAGAACACTTCCTGAAATCGCACTGAACTCGATAGCGCCAGCGCGCACGCTGACATTGGCGCCGGCTTCTATTGGCGAGAGCCCCGCAAGATCCGGCGCCGCCAAACCAAGGACGCGCAACAGCGGGCCGGAATCGGAGGCGCGCAGCCGCGCCTTTCCCGCGCCCGCCATTCCAGTTCCGTCCCTCGAATTGTCCTTCGTCAATCGACCGTCAAACGCGATGTCGGCGCCTGCTACGTCCCCGGCGATTGCGATCTCATAACCTTCAGCCGGAGATCCCTTGCCGCGCACGTTCACGCGGCCGCGCGGCAGGCCGGGCGTCGGCGCGGCGTCAAAACCAAACTGGCGCAGCAACATCGGCGCGTCAGCCGATGTAAACTCCAGTTCGCCGTCGATGCGCTCGCCATTGGGGCGCACGGCGCCAATGATGCGCGTGCCGCGTGCGCTGCCGTCGATCTTCAGGCTGCGCAACGTCAGCGCGCCGTCGTCAGGAGCCGCTTGCGCTTCCAGCGTCACGCGCGCGGGCGACAATGCGGTGGCGCGCTCAGCAATCATGTCAGCGATCTGGCCCGGCGCAATGCGGCGCAGGAGCGCGGCCAGCTCGCCCAGCCGCTGGGCGTCAAGCGCAATTTCAATGCGCGCACCCGACGAATCCGCCTGCCCGCTCGCGCGCAGATTGGCCCCGCCGACGTTTTCAATCGACAATCGTTCAAGCTGGATAAACTCGCCGGTGCGCACCAGCTTCGCGCTGATGCGCCCGGAATCCACCATGCCCTCGCCAACGCGCGCGACCCGCACGGCGCGGGCGTCAAACAAGAGATTGAGATCGGCGCCGGCGGCCGCGCGAGCGGGACCGGTGAGATCGGGCAGGCCTTCCAGATCAAGCGCCGACGAGGTGAGATCGGCGAACACGCGCGCGCGCTCGGCGCCAAAGGCGCGCGTGAAAGCGGCTGCGCCAGTAAACGTAGAACGATCCGCCTTGATGACGAGATCGCGCGCCGCGACCGCCGCTTGCGACAATTCCACGCGTCCCTCAACATCGAACGAGCGAAACGGCAAGGCGCGCAAACGCTCGGCTAAATCTGCGTCGACGCGCCCCACCCAATCGGCAAGCCGGGGCAGATCGCGCGCGCTGGCGGACAATGCGCCGGAAAACTGCGCAGCGGCGCCAGATTCAACCTTCCCCTCAAGCGAGGCGAACGAGCGACCGGGTAATTGCGCCCGCAGCTCCAGCGCGCCCTCGGCTGACCCAAATCGCAGACGCGCCTCGCTCAGCCTCTCGCCGCCAAGCTGGATCGAGGGACTGCTGAACTCGACGTCAAATGGCCAGGAGGCGGCGGTGGGGCGTTTGGCGAGCGCCGCGCTCAGGGCGCGACCGACCAGCGCGAAAGAAGCGCCCTCTATCCGTCCCTCTTGCGCCAGCAGGCGATCAAGATCGAGCTGCGGCGCGTTCAGCTTCAGGCTCGCCAGTCCGTTGCTTTCGTCGTATTGGGCCGAGCCTGCAAGGCTGGCGGGACGCTCCTCGCCGCCGATCCGCAATTCCAGCGTCTCAAGACGCGCGCGTCCTGGTTCAAGCAAAGCCTGTCCGGTAGCGCGCCACGGCAGCACAATGTCCTCGACGCGCATTTGTCCCGACACGACGGCGCCGCCTTCAAACCGCAGGCGCGTATCAAGGCCCGAGACTTGCGACACCAGCGCGCCGTCAAACTCGGCATGGTGCGAAAATGCGGGCGCCGGGCGCGCCCCATCCAGAAACGCTTTAAGCCGTAAACGCCCGTCTTCCTTTGCGCCGGTGGCGAACCGGAACGCCATCGCCTCGCCGCCCACACGCAGCGCGCCGGCGCCCTTGAAGGGGCCGATGAACGACGAGGCTTCCGCCGTCAGCGTCAGGTCGCCAATCATCAATGGCGCCTTTTGCGGCCGCATGATCTCGACTTCGCCGCCCTGAATTTCGATCCGTTCAAACGCCACTTCCTCGGGCGCATTGGCGGGCGGATGCGGCAGAACAAACCCGCCGTCTGCGTTGAGTGAGAGGCTAAGCCGCGGCCGCTCCAGACGCGCTTCGACAAAACGCACCGCTCCGCGCAGCAGGGGCGCGGGCGCCATCTCCAGTCGCAGCCGGTCGGCGAACAATCGCGGATCGCCCGGCGCCGAACCTTGCAGCGACACTTTGCCAAGATCGAGAATGGGGATAGGCAGCAGCTTCAAATCAATGGCGCCGGCGACCTCGACGCGCGCGCCCAAAGCCTGCGAGAGAATCGATTCAACCCAGCCGCGCCGTCCCGTCCAGTCGACGGCATAGGGAAGCGCCAACGCTGCGCTGAGCGCAACGATGACAACAAGAGCCAGATAGGTCAGCGTTTCCCGAAAAAATGCCAAAGGCGGGGCGGCTCCGCGCTCACGAGATAATGAATCATCATACAGGCTTTTCCGGCCCCTTTGCGCAGATCATTTAAAGCCGCACAGCTTGAACGTGAGAATACAGGAATTATATCCTAAGGCGACCTCAGCCGACGGGAGTTCCGGCATGAACAGAACGAGTGTATATACTGCATATATTATTGAAATAATTGATATTTTTAAACAAGGCGGCGCGTTCGGCGAGACCGCCGGGGGAAAACCTGCGCGCACACCTCCGGCGCTTGGCGCCAAAGTGGGGAAATAACCGCATGATCCTGATCTCGAAGAGCGACCTTCGCCGCCTGCTCCCCAATGCGTCGCAAATGCTTCTGACCGATCTGGCGACCAGGGGGCCGGGGGTGCTGGGAGCAGCCGGCGTGCTCGATACTCCGGAACGACTGGCGCATTTTCTGGCGCAAACGAGCGTGGAAACCGGCGGGCTGGCGCGCGTGGTGGAATCGCTGCGCTATTCAGCAAAGCGCATCGTGGAAGTCTTTGGCCCCGGCGTGCATTCGGCCGGCATTGAGGCGGCTGAAGCGCGCAAACTGGCGGGCGACGAATATGCCCTCGGTGAGCGTGTTTATGGATTGGGCAATCCAAGGAAGGCCGCCGATCTGGGCAATACGCATCCGGGCGACGGGTTCAAGTTTCGCGGACGCGGCTATATTCAAATCACGGGCCGCTTTAATTACACGCGCTTTGGCGACATCATCGGCGCGCCGCTGGAGGACGATCCTGATCGGGCCAGCAGATTCGGGACTGCGCTTGAAATTGCCGCCGCCTATTGGTCGGCGCGCGAGATCAATGCGGCCTGCGATTCGCAAAGCGTCGAGCGCGTCACGCGGCTGGTCAACGGCGGGCGACAAGGCTTGCGCGAACGCCAGAAGGAATTTGCGCGACTGGCGCCGATCATTCGCCAAATCAACAAGGCTGCGAAAGCGAGCCGCGCGCCAGTAAAGCGCCCAAAGACCGCTCCGCCACAGGCTCCAGCGCCGCAAGCCTGAAGAAAAGGCTCCGGGAGACAATCCCGGAGCCTGTCTGTCGCACGCAAATGCGTGGAATTTAATTCAGCGAGATCTTCTGCTCGATCGGCAGCGCGTCGTTAAGCGTCCACTCGGCCATCGAGCCGTCGTACATCAAGACCTTCTTGTTGCCGATCACTTCATGCGAAGCGAACCAGCCGAGCGAGGCCCAATGGCCGGTGTTGCAGAAAGCGATCTGCTCGACGTCGCTTGAAACGCCAGCCTGACGATAGAGCGAAGTCAGCAGCGCCTTCGTGCGCACAGTGCCGCCATTGTTGCCGGTGATCCAGCTCTCGGGCACGTTTTTGGCGCCGGGAATGGTGCCAGCTTTCTTCACTGTCGGAATCACGGTCGCGCCCACATAATGATCGTTGGGACGGTTGTCGACCAGCGTAACACCGCGCACGCGGGCGCTCTCGACGTCGGCTGAAGTGATGAGCATTTCCTTGCGGACATTGGCCTTGAAGGTTTTGGCGACAGGGGTCACGCCGCCGCTGGCGAGCGGGTTCACCGGCTTCTTCGACTGGGCGTCTACGTCCTTCGTCCAGCCGAGCCAGCCACCGTCGAGGATCGACACTTCGTCATGGCCCATGACCTTGAAGGTCCAGTACAGCCGCGTCGCCGCGCCCATATCCAGCGCCTGACGACCCATCGGCACGATCACGACATGGCTCGTGTTGTCGATTCCGAGCGCCCCGATCACCTTCTCAACCTTCTCGGGAGGCGGCAACATGCCAACCACATTGCCGATTTTCTCACGCCAGCCGTCGTTCGCGTAATCGGAGAATACCGAGCCGGGTATGTGCTCCTTGACGTAATCCTCGCGAACGGCGCCGCCGCCGCTGCGCAAATCGATCACCACAAGGCCCGGCTTGGCGAGATTGTCCTTCAGCCAGCTGGAATTGACCAGCGGCTCAGCCGCCATGACAGAGGCCGAAGCAGCAAGCACGCCAGCAAGCCCGACGGCGACAGCGAGAGGAGCGATCCAGAAACGCATTCTATTATCCATATTAAATTTGTTATATATTTTAATATACATTTTTTTGGAGCAAACTGCAAATCGCTGGACGGCGGACCGCCTGTCCACATGGGCGCTGGAAGCCCGCGGACCAAAGATGAGGCCAGGCTCGGCGAGTCTCGACGCAGCGCGCGCCATCCTGTTATGTACGAAATCATGGATCGCCAGATCATCAGCACGCCAGGAACCGAACATGGGCACGAATATTTCGTTCAAGCGTCCCGACGGACAGGAAGCGTCGGGCTATTTTGCGCCGGCAGCTGAAGCGCACGCGCCGGGAATCGTCGTCATTCAGGAATGGTGGGGCCTTCAGGACCAGATTCGCGGGATAGCCGACCGCCTCGCGCTGGCTGGCTTCAACGCGCTGGCGCCTGATCTTTATTCCGGCATTGTGGTGCCCTATCACGACCGGGAGGCCGCCGCCAAAGCCATGGGCTCGCTGAACTTCCTCGACGCCACCGACGAGAGCGTGCGCGGGGCCGCGCAATTTCTAAAACGCAATGGCTCCAAAGTGGGCATCACCGGCTTTTGCATGGGCGGCGCCGTGAGCGTTCTGGCCGCCTGCCGCGTAGCAGAATTCACCTGCGCGGCGCCCTTCTACGGCATCCCCCCGGAAGCGGTGGCAAAACCAGCAGATGTGAAAATTCCGCTGCAATGCCATTTCGCCAATATCGACGATTGGTGCACGCCCGCCGCCGTGAACGCATTCGAGGCAGACCTGAAAGCGGCCGGCAAGAATTTCGAGCTTTATCGCTATGATGCCGAACATGGCTTTGTGAATGAACAGCGCGGCGCCCATGACCGCGAGGATACGGAGCTTGCCTGGAGCCGCGCGCTCGGGTTTTTCCGCAAGCATCTCGCATGAGGCGCTTTTTGATTGCGCTCGCCGTTTTGACGTTGGCCGCCAGCGCGCGCGCCGACGAGCAGAGCGCGCCGAAAATGCCTGAGCCGCAGCGGGCTGTCTCAATGCCAGCCTATGCTGACGTCGACCAGAAATGCCGTGAGTGGACCAACGCTTGCAGCGTCTGCGCCCGCAACGAACAAGGCGCCGCGCAATGCTCTACGCCAGGCCCTGCATGCCAGCCCAGAGAGATCGTCTGCACGCGGCGGTGAGCGTTGAATGCAGATCCCGCAGCGGCAATGTTGGCAGCTTATCTCGCATGACCCAAGCGCGTCATGGCGGCGAAGGCCGCCGCCCAAGGCAGGCCGCGAGCGCATAGCCTGCCGTGGGTCCCGGGCATCCCGGGATGACGCGCGCAGAGATGGCGGCGCTATCTTTCACCTTCCAGCTTCCTCTAAACCAACAGAACAAAAAAAGCCGCGCGCTTTGCAGCGCGCGGCTTTCACGAAGCTTGAAAAACCTACTTCAGATGCTGGTTGATCAGCTTGGTCATCTCGAACATCGTGACCTGCTTCTTGCCGAAAACCTTCTCAAGGTTGGCGTCCGCATCGATGGAACGACGGTCCTTTTCGTTCTGAAGGTTGTTGGCCTTGATGTAATCCCAAACCTTCTTGACGACCTGCGTGCGGGGAATGGCGTCTGCGCCAACAACCGCGGCCAGCTCCTTGGAGGGGGTTACAGGCCGCTGAAGGGCCGAACCTGCACTCTTCACAGCGCCGCCTTCGGCTTTGGTCTTGGTCGTCATTTAGCTCTCCTTACCGCCGCAAATTGCAATCCGCGCAGGCTCTGCGGCGAATCTGTTCTCGACGCCGGGGCGGATGCCGACTCCGAAAGATGCCTTGCTATACTCTGTGCGGAGGATAAGCGCCACCTCGCTTCAGGCGATCGAACCTTCATTCACAGTCGCGCTCCGCCTGAAAGCGCCCTCCGGGGCGGTCAGGTCGGCGCTTTCGCTTAATCTGGCTTCTGCACGAAGCTGTCCAGCACCATTTTTCGGCCTGCCTTGTCAAAATCAACCGTCAGCTTGTTGCCGTCGGCGCTTGCGACTTTTCCATTGCCGAATTTCATATGGAATACGCGCGCCCCCGGCTTGAAGGCCGACCCGCCTGAGGATTTGGCGACGATCTCGCCCTCAATCGTGAGCGGCCCGCGCGTCACCGGTCCATTGCGCGGTTCGCTCCGGCCATAGGATGCCCCGGCTGCGCTTTTTGCGCCTTGCGAGCCCGCTGTCTCCTCGCCGCGTTGCTGCGCCCGCCTCCAGCCCGGCGTTGAATAGGAGGAGCCGAAGGTATCGACCGAATTGAACCGCGAGGCCGCATAGCCGCCATAGCCGCCATAGCTGGCGCTGGCCTGCTCCACGACGTCAACATGATCGGGCGGCAATTCATCGAGAAAGCGCGAGGGAATGGTGGTCTGCCAAAGGCCGCGAATGCGCCGGTTGGTGGCGAAGTAGATCTTCACCCGTTTGCGCGCGCGCGTAACCCCGACGTAACAAAGCCGCCGCTCTTCCTCCAGCCCGGAGCGGCCCTGTTCATCCAGCGCGCGCTGGTGGGGGAACAATCCCTCCTCCCAGCCAGGCAAATAAACAGTGTCGAACTCAAGCCCCTTGGCCGCATGCAGAGTCATGATGCTGATGCTGGCCTCGCCTTTGGAATCGCCGACGTCCATCACCAGCGAGATATGCTCCAGAAACGACGCAAGATCGGGGAATTGCTCCATCGAGCGCACGAGTTCCTTGAGGTTCTCAAGTCGGCCCGCTGCGTCCGCCGAGCGATCCTTCTGCCACATGTCGGTATAGCCGGATTCCTCCAGCACCATTTCCGCCAGCTCGTTATGGGGCTTTGATTCGAGCTGCGACGACCAGCGGTCGAAATCGCCCATCAGCGCACGCAAAGCCTGCCGCTGTTTGGGTTTAAACTCTTCGGTCTCGATCAGCATGCGCGCAGCCTGCATCAGCGGCACGCCCTCGCGCCGCGAGCAATTGTGCATCAGCGCCAGAGCGGCGTCGCCCAGACCACGCTTTGGCGTGTTGAAAATACGCTCGAACGCCAGATCGTCTGTGGGTTGGGCCACGCAGCGGATATAGGCCAGAGCGTCGCGAACTTCCGCCCGCTCGTAAAAGCGCGGACCGCCGATGACGCGATAGGGCAGCCCCAGCGTGATGAAGCGCTCTTCAAACTCGCGCATCTGAAACGAGGCGCGCACAAGGATCGCCATATCCTCCAGCGAATGGCCGCGCCGCTGCAATTGCTCAACGTCCTCGCCAACGACGCGGGCTTCTTCTTCCGAATCCCAAAGCCCTTGCACACTGGGCTTTTCGCCCGCCTCGCCATCGGTGAACAGCGTTTTGCCGAGCCGGCCCTGATTGTGCGAAATCAGGCTGGCGGCGGCGGCCAGAATATGTCCCGTAGAGCGATAATTGCGCTCAAGGCGCACGACGGTCGCGCCGGGAAAATCCTTCTCGAAGCGCAAGATGTTATCGACGTCGGCGCCGCGCCAGCCGTAGATCGCCTGATCGTCGTCGCCCACGCAGCAGATGTTGCGCTGACCGCCTTCGCGCGCAGCCTGCGCCAGCAAACGCAGCCAGAGATATTGAACCGTGTTGGTGTCCTGATATTCGTCCACCAGTATGTAACGGAAGCGGCGCTGGAACTCGGCCAGCACGTCGGGATTTTCACGCAGCAGCCGCAGGCCCTCAACCAGCAGATCGCCAAAGTCCGCCGCGTTCAGGGCTTTCAGGCGCTCCTGATAAAATTCGTAAAGCCGGCGCCCCTTGCCGTTCCCAAACGCCTCGGCCTCGCCGGCTGGCACGCGCGCGGGTTCAAGGCCACGATTTTTCCAGCCGTCGATCAGGATCGAGAGCTGGCGCGCAGGCCAGCGTTTGTCGTCAATGTTCTCGGCCTGCAAAACCTGCTTCATCAGGCGAATCTGGTCGTCCGTGTCGAGAATCGTGAAGCCTGATTTAAGCCCCACCAGCTCGGCGTGACGGCGCAAGATCTTGGCGCCGATGGAATGGAACGTGCCAAGCCAGGGCATGCCCTCGCCTACCGGCCCGGCGAGTGCGCCGATGCGCTCCTTCATCTCGCGCGCGGCCTTGTTGGTGAAGGTGACGGCGAGAATCTCATGCGCCTGCGCGCGGCCCGTAGCGATGATGTGGGCGATTCGCGTCGTCAGCACCCGCGTCTTGCCGGTGCCTGCCCCCGCCAGAACCAGCACGGGGCCGTCCATAGCCTCGACGGCGGCGCGCTGCTCGGGATTGAGAACGTCAAGATAGCGCGGCGGCGCCACGCTCCCCTGCATGGCCGCTTGCGCACGCGCGGCTATGCCGCCAACGCGCGGAGCCGGAGCGCGGGCGACGGGAAGGTCAGTCTCGTCAAAATCGTCAAAGGGATCAGTCACGCGGCTTTTGGACCACAAATTAGAACGAAAGGCGAATCGTTCGAACCAATCTGCGAGCGCATGCTGGAAATGTCGATTGCCGTCGCCCCCGGCTGTCCCTTGCCGCAAAACATGCTAAAGCCCGCTCATGCTCGAAGGTTTGCCGCCCAACAACGCCGCCCACATGATGTCCCTCGCCTGCCCGGAAGGCCAGGCGCGCAACATCGCCGATCTCATCGTCGAAATGTTCGATCCCGCAGAAGCTGCGGCCTCGGCGTTCGAGCGCGAGCCGCAGACCAATGATTGGTCCACCGGCGAATGGCTGGTGGAGGCCTATTTCGGCTCCCCGCCGGACGAGACCTATGTGCGCGAACTGGTGGCCGCAGTGGCGGGCCCTGAGGCCGCAGCCGCCGTCATATTCTCGCGCGTGGCCGAACAGGACTGGATCGCCGCCTCGCTGCATGGGCTGGCCCCCGTGCGCGCCGGGCGCTTTCTGGTGCATGGCTCGCATGACCGGGACGCCGTGCGCGAGAACGACATTGCGCTGGAGATTGAAGCCGCGCTCGCCTTTGGCACCGGCCACCACGGAACCACGCGCGGTTGCCTGCTGATGCTGGATTACATCCTCAAGCGCCGTCGCCCCTATGCGATTTTGGACGTGGGCACCGGCACCGGCGTGCTGGCGATCGCCGCCGCAAAGGCTTTGCGCCAAACTGTGGTCGCTGGCGATATCGACGCCATCGCCGTGGACGCCGCCCGCTCGAACGCGATCCTGAACGGCGTCGCTCCCTGGGTGCGCCCGGTGACGGCGCCCGGCCTTGAGCATCCCGCTTTGCGCAATGGCGGGCCTTACGATCTCATCTTCGCCAACATTCTCGCCCGCCCCTTGCGGGCGCTGGCGCCCTCCATCAGCCGCGCCGCCTCCCAGGGCGCAGACATCGTGCTCTCGGGCCTGCTTGCGCCGGACGTGCCGGGCGTGTTGACGGCCTATGGCGCGCAGGGCTTTTCGCTCGCCCGCCGCATTGATCTTGAAGGCTGGGCGACGCTGCTCATGCGCGTTGGCGGAGCCGCTCCGCGTCGTTGATTGGGGACATGATGTATCAGGCCCTGTTCCAGTCCTTCACCGAATCCGCCGACCCCTCGCATGGCGCCGCGCGCGCCAAAGCGTTGCGCGCCGAGCTGCAAAGCCGCGGCCTGCACGGATTTATAATTCCGCGCGCAGACGAGCATCAAAACGAATACGTCCCCGCAAACGCCGAACGCTTGGCATGGCTCACCGGCTTTACGGGCTCTGCGGGACTGGCGATTGTTCTGGCTGAAAGCGCCGCGATTTTCGTCGATGGTCGCTATGGCCTGCAAGTGCGCGATCAGGTGGATGGGCGCGTATTCAAACCGCTCGACAGCGGCCAGATCTCGCCTGAATCGTGGATTGAGCAGCACCTGCCCAAAGGCGCTATTCTGGGCTTTGATCCATGGCTGACGACGCCCGCAACATTGGAGCGCTTCGCCAGAGCCGCCCGCAGCGCGGGCGCTGATCTGGCGCCTGTCAGCGATAATCTCGTGGACGCGATCTGGGCCGACCGCCCCGCCCCGCCGCTTGCGCCTGTGTACCTTTACCCCAAGCGCTTTGCGGGCGTGGAGGCGAAGAAGAAGCTGGGAAACATTGCGCGCGCTTTGGGCGATTGCGAGGCTTTGCTGATCAGTAATCCGCACAATGTGACGTGGGCTTTCAACATTCGCGGCGCCGACGTGCCGCATACGCCTCTGCCGCTGTGCTTTGCGCTGATCCGCGCCAAAGGCGACCACACGCTTTATATCGACGGACGCAAACTCGGCGAGCCTGTGCGCAAGGCGTTATCCGCGCTCGCGCTGGTGCAGGAGCCAGACGCGCTTGCCGGAGATTTGCAGGCTCTGGGGCGCGCTGGCGCAAGGATCCGTTTTGATTCATCGAGCGCGCCGGTCAAACTCGTCGATGCGCTAAAGAATGCTGGCGGAGAAGCCGATCCTGGCGCCGATCCGGTTACGCTGATGAAGGCGCGCAAGAACATTGCGGAGATTACCGGCGCCCGCGCAGCCCATGTGCGCGACGGCGCAGCTTTGGTGAATTTCCTGTGCTGGTTCCATGAGCACGCGCCCAAGGGCAAACTCACCGAGATTGACGCCGTGCAGGCGCTGGAGAGCTTTCGCCGCGACACCGGCAAGCTCAAGGAAGTCTCCTTCCCAACCATTTCCGGCGCCGGCGCAAACGGAGCCATCGTGCATTATCGCGTGACGGAGCGCACGAATTCAAAGATCGGCAAGGGTCTTTTCCTGCTCGACAGCGGCGCGCAATACGAAGACGGCACCACGGACGTCACGCGCACGATTGCGGTTGGTAAACCCGGCGCGGAAATGCGCGACCGTTTCACCCGCGTGCTCAAGGGCCATATCGCGATTGCGCGCGCCTTGTTTCCCAAAGGCGCAAACGGCGCGCAGATCGACAGCTTTGCGCGGCAGGCCCTGTGGGAAGCGGGTCTTGATTACGATCACGGCACCGGCCACGGCGTCGGCACCTTTCTGTCCGTGCATGAAGGCCCGCAGAACATCTCGAAGCGCGGCGCCTGCCCGCTGGAGCCGGGGATGATCATATCAAACGAGCCCGGCTATTATAAAACCGGCGCCTACGGCATCCGCATTGAAAACCTTGTACTGGTTGAAAAGCGCGACATCCCGGGGGGAGAGCGCGAAACGTACGGGTTTGAAACGCTGACCCTTGCGCCGATTGATCTGGCGTGCGTCGAGCCAAAATTATTGACCCGCGACGAATTGCGCTGGCTGGACGCCTATCACGCGCGCGTGCGCAAAATTCTTTCGCCGCTGCTCTCGCCGCCCGTGCGCAAATGGCTGGCGCTGGCGACAAAGCCGCTTACGCGCGGCGTTTAATCAATTCTACTCTTCCTTCTCCCGCCTGCGGGAGAAGGTGGGTTTTGCGTCAGCAAAAGCCGGATGAGGGGTCTGCGACAAGCCAAAGCGCCCTCATCCGTCGCGCTCCGCGCGCCACCTTCTCCCGCCTGCGGGAGAAGGGAGGAAAGGGCGCCGCTAATCGGCCCCAACCCGCACGAACCAATCGTCTTCGCTGATCACTTCCACGCCAAACGTCTCAGCGTTTGCGAGCTTGGAGCCGGCGCCCGGCCCGGCCACAACGAGGTCGGTTTTCTTCGACACCGAGCCTGCGACCTTTGCGCCAAGCCGCTCGGCCATCGCTTTGGCCTCCTCGCGCGTCATGCGCTCCAGCGCGCCGGTGAAGACGATTGTCTTACCGGCCACCGGCGATTGCGCGGCCACGGCCTCCATCGGAACCGGCTTCACTTCACGCAGCAGCGCGTCAAGCGCTTCTTCATTATGCGGCTCGGCGAAGAAATCGGCCAGAGCCTCAGCCACAACGTCGCCCACGCCCTCAATGTTCTTCAATTCCGCGCGCGCTTCAGACGCTTCATCCTGAGCGGCGCGCGCGACTGTCCGCAGCGCCTCAAAGCTTTCAAAATGCCGCGCCAGCCTGCGCGCGTTCGTCTCGCCGACATGGCGGATGCCCAGCGCAAAGATGAACCTGTTCAGCCCCACGCCGCGGCGCTGCCCAATCGAGGCGAACAGATTGCGCACCGAGGTTTCGCCAAAGCCCTCGAAATTGCGGATCTTCACAAGGCTCGCCGGTTCGCTGTCGCGCGCTTCCAGCGTGAAAATGTCGGCAGGCGTTTTGATAAGCCCCTTCTCATGGAAGAACTCGATCTGCCTGTCGCCAAGCCCTTCAATGTCGAAAGCGTTGCGCGAGGCAAAATGCTTCAATCGCTCCACCGCTTGGGCGGGACACACAAGCCCGCCCGTGCAACGGCGTACGGCGTCCATTTCGCCCTTGCCGTCGACTTCGCGCACGGCGGCGGAACCGCAAGCGGGGCAGACATGGGGGAAAGCATAGGGCGCCGCATCCGCCGGTCTCTTGTCGAGTTTCACCGCGACGATCTGCGGGATCACGTCGCCCGCGCGCTGCACGATCACGCTGTCGCCGATGCACACGTCCTTGCGCGCGATCTCGTCCTCGTTGTGCAGCGTGGCGTTGGTGACGACGACGCCGCCAACCGTCACCGGCTCCAGCCGCGCCACGGGCGTGAGCGCGCCGGTGCGGCCAACCTGAATGTCGATGCCGCGTAAAATGGTGATGGCTTGCTGCGCGGGAAACTTGTGCGCTGTCGCCCAGCGCGGCGAGCGCGAAACAAAACCGAGCCGCGTTTGCAGGCTGATCTCGTTGATCTTGTAGACCACGCCATCAATGTCATAGGGCAAGCTGGCGCGATTTTCCTCGATTGCGCGGTAATGGGCGATCAGCTCTTTGGCGCTGGCGCACAGCACTGTTTCTGAATTGGTGGGCAGACCAAAGCTGGCAAAAGCGGCGATCATGCCCATTTGCGTGTCTGCAACAGGCGCGCTCAACTCGCCCCAGGCGTAGGCGAAGAAATGCAGCGGCCGCTTGGCGGTGATTGACGAATCCAGCTGGCGCAGAGAGCCCGCCGCCGCATTGCGCGGATTGGCGAAAATCTTTTCGCCAGCCGTCAGCTGGCGTTCATTGAGCGCCTCGAATTCATCGCGCCGCATATAAATCTCGCCGCGCGCCTCCATGATTTCGGGAAAATCGCCGCGCAAGGCGTGCGGAATTTCCGCAATCGTGCGCACATTGGCGGTGACGTCCTCGCCCTCATAGCCGTCGCCGCGCGTAGCCGCCTGCACCAGCTGGCCGCGCTCATACCGCAAGGTGCACGACAGGCCGTCGATCTTCGGCTCCGCCGTGAAGGCGATCTCCTGCTGCGCTCCAGCGCCAAGAAAGCGCCGCACGCGCTCAACAAATTCTGCCGCGTCTTCATCGGAGAACACATTGCCCAAGGACAGCATCGGCACGCGATGCTGCACTTTGGCGAATTTTTCAGATGGCGCAGCGCCCACTTTGCCGGAAACCAAACCGACGCCCACAAGCTGCGGGAAGCGTGCTTCAATCGCTTCAAAGCGCTGGCGCAGAGCATCATATTGCGCGTCCGAGATAACCGGCGCGTCTTTCTGGTGGTAGGCGATATCGTGCGCAGCGATTTGCTCGCCAAGCTGCGCATGTTCCGCGCGCGCTTCCAAAGGCGTCAATTGTTCGATGTCGAGAGGCTTTTGCGCGGGCGATCTCATCAGGTCAGCGATTCCATCAACCCGCCTGAGCGGCCTCAATCAGGCGCCGCGCTGCTGCGCGCGCCTCCTCGGTGATCGTGGCGCCGGCCAGCATGCGGGCGATCTCTTCCTGTCGGGCGTCCGGCGCCAGCGGCTCAATGCGGGTGGCGACGCGCTTGCCGCGCTCGGTGGCGGCTTTTGCAATGCGCAAATGTCCCTCCGCCCGTGCGGCGACCTGCGGCGCATGCGTGACGGCGAGCACCTGCACCCGCGTGGCCAGGCGCGCAAGGCGCTGGCCAATGGCGTCAGCCACGGCGCCGCCGACGCCTGTGTCGATCTCGTCGAAGACCAGCGTAGGGGCAGAACCGCGATCAGCCAGCACCACTTTGAGCGCCAGCATGAAACGCGCAAGCTCGCCGCCCGACGCCACTTTCATTAGCGGGCCGGGGCGCGTGCCCGGATTGGTCTGCACCCAGAATTCAACCCGATCAACGCCTTCAGGGCCAGCGTTTGCAGGGTCGCTGTTGACCTGCGTCATAAAGACAGCCGTCTCAAGCTTAAGGGGTTTGAGTTCGCCGTTCACTTTCTTGTCGAGCCCGGCGGCGGCCTTTACGCGCTTCTTGCTCAGTTCTGCGGCGAGCGCGCGGAAATGCGAATCTGTTTCTTCCGTCGTCTTGCGCAATTTGATGAGTAGAGCCTCGCCTGCGTCGAGCGCAGCCAGGTCGGAATCATACCGCTGCGCGAGCGCGGCCAGATCGTCCACGGGCACAGCATATTTGCGCCCTGCCGCGCGCAGCGCAAACAATCGTTCCTCAATCCGCTCCAGCTCATGGGGATCAAACGCGCAACCGCGCAGCGCGTCGTCAACAACCTGCGAGGCGGTGTCGATGGCGTGCAGCGCCGCGTTGAGCGCCTTCAACGAGGGCTCGATCAAATGCGGCGCCTGCTGGGCGCGGCGCTCCAGCCGGCGCATCAAACCATGGATCACCGGGCCCGGCGCATTGTCGCCCGACAAAGCATTGTCGGCGTCGCGCAATTCGATGACGACTTTTTCAGATTGCATCATCGCCGAGCGCCGGGTGGCGAGGTCTTCCTCCTCGCGCGGCTCGGGCGCCAGCTTGGTCAATTCACCATGGGCGTGGCGCAGCCAGTCGGCCTCCTCGCGGGCTTTGGCGATGCGCGCCTCCTCGCTCGCCAAAGCAAGACGCGCCTCGCGCGCAGCGCCAAACGCGCGCCGCACGGCCAGAGCGTCGCCCTCAAGCCCGCCCGAGGCGTCAATCAGCGCGCGATGCATGGCGGGGTCAACCAAAGCGCGGTCGTCGTGCTGGCCGTGAATTTCAACCAGCGAGCCAGAGATCGCGCGCAACGTCTGCACGCTCACAGGCTGATCATTGACGAAGGCGCGCGTGCGTCCGTCCGACATTTGCACGCGGCGCAAGATCAACTCGCATTCGGCGTCGATGTCGTTGGAGCGGGCTGCAGTCACGGCCGGATGATCGGTCGCGAGCGAGAAAACCGCCGTCACCTGTCCCTGCGGCTGACCTTCGCGCACCAGCGAGCCGTCGCCGCGCGCTCCCAGCGCCAGTGCGAAGGCGTCAAGCAGAATGGATTTGCCCGCGCCCGTTTCACCGGTCAGCACAGTCATGCCGGTCGATGGCTCAAGGTCGAGCCTGTCGATCAGAACGATATCGCGGATAGATAACTGAACGAGCATTGGGAACCCAGAATCAGGCGTTCCCGAACCATATCAGGATCACGTCGTCGTTCGGAATAGGCGTGACATCCACGAAGAACGGTTTTCGTTCGGGGCCAGTCCACCGGACGCCAGGCGGGAATAGGCGTCCTTGTACCATTGGCTGTCGGGGTAATTGTGCCCCAGCACGGCGGCGGCAGTCTGGGCCTCGTGGGTGATGCCCAGAGCCAGATAAGCCTCGGTGAGGCGGAACAAAGCCTCTTCCGTGTGCCGTGTGGTCTGGTATTTGGCCAGCACTTCGCGGAAACGATTGGCGGCGGCGGTGTAATTCTTGCGCGAAAGATAGAAGCGCCCGACCGACATTTCCTTGCCCGCGAGCTGGTCGCGCGCGACGATCAGCTTGTACTTAGCTTCCTCGGCGTATTCCGACTTCGGGAATTTCTGCACGAGATCGTTGAACACTTTCACCGCCTGCTCGGCGCGATCCTGATCGCGCGAGATGTCGGGGATCTGGTTATACATCGACATGCCGATCAGATAGAGCGCGTAGGGCGTCTCCGCTGTCGAGGGATAGAGGCTGACGTAACGATTGCCGGCGATGACGGCGTCGTCGTATTTGGCGCCCTCAAAGTTCGAATACGTCACCATCAGCAGGCCTTTTCGCGACCATTGCGAAAACGGGAACTGCTTTTCAAGCTCTGCGAATTTCTTTGAGGCGCCCTCGTAATCGCTGCGCTGCAAGCGCGCCAGGCCCTGATCGTAGATCTGCTCGGCCGGCTCGTCGGCCAGCAGCTTGGTCTCGTACTTCTCGCCGCCAAAGGGGTTCAGCGAATCAAGCGTGGAGCATCCAGCGACAGGCGAGATCAGCAGCAGCAGCGCGCAGGCGCGGGCTATTGATCCGCGGAGCGCGTTTGTTTGCAAAGAACTGACTTGCGGGAGAACGGTCTCGACGCGATGCATTGGACACTCGCCTGAAGGTGAGAGCGGCGGGGGGCGACGAGCCTTCCAGCCGGAACGACGCAGGTTTGAACTGGCTTCTACAACAAAACCGGCGGTAGCGCCAATCGTTGAAGGATGCCCTTCCCCTGCTGACAACAGCTTGCGGACTCAAGCGTCCGCCTTGCGCTGATCTTCACCCTGAGATTGTGGCTAAAACCCGTCGCAGACTGGAAATTGACTAGTTGATTTCCGCTGAGAAAGCCGGCGCGCCTGCAAAAGCGCTCTCAGTGCGTGCGCCCAGACGACGCTTGGGCGCCTCCACCACTTCATAGGCGCTGCGGTCGCTGAACAGCGCCTCAAGCACCGCGACATTGGTGCGGTGGCCGCCGCAATAGGAGCGATAGGTTCCAATCAGCGGTGCGCCGGCCAGCGCCAGATCGCCCACGGCGTCCAGCGTCTTGTGACGCACGAATTCATCGGAAAAACGCAAGCCTTCGGGGTTCAGGATGCGGCCTTCTTCCAGCGCGATCGAGTTTTCGAGCGATGCGCCGAGGGCAAAGCCCGCTTTCCACAACCGCTCAACGTCATGCACGAAGCCAAAGGTGCGGGCGCGGGCGATGTCGCGGCGGAAAGTCTTGGCGTCGAGGTCGATGACCTTCTTCTGGCGACCGATAACGCCCTGGGCGAAATCAATCTCTACTTCAAGCCGGAAGCCCGAATTGGCCGGGCGCAATTCCGAGAAGGCGCGGCCATGCTCAATGCGCACGGGCTTCAGCACCTTGATATAGCGGCGCGGGGCGGACAGCTCGGCGATGCCGACCTGATCGATCGCCTCGACGAAGGCGGCCGAGGAGCCGTCCATGATCGGCACTTCCGGCCCATCGACCTCGACCAGAGCGTTGTCGACGCCAAGCCCGGCGAAAGCGGCCAGCAAATGCTCGATGGTGGAGACGGCGCCCGACGAGGCATCGCCGATCACTGTGCATAATTCGGTTGTGGTCACTTGCGACCAGCGCGCCTCGATGGAGCGTTCACGCCCTCCTTCAAGTCCGGTGCGCAGGAAAACGATGCCGGTGTTCGCCTCAGCCGGGTGAAGAACCAGATGAGCGGGAGCATTCGAATGAACGCCGGCGCCCGCAAGAGCGATCTGGCTTTTCAAAGTCGTCTGTCGTGCCGGCATCATAGGCTTCTCGCTTGTATTTGCGTCACGTCACGAACGACAAGCGATCCTGAAGACCGAAAGCCGCACTCATGACGCCGACGCTTTTCCCTTATTCTGCGACGGCGAGTCCCTGAACCGAAAGGTGGGACGCTGACCCTGCGCTCGTTTGCGTCATTAGATCGTCAGACGACGAATCCTCTACCGCAGCGCCAAATTACGCCTTGGTTCCGCCACGACAAAATCACGGTTTCTTACGTCATGTAACAATTGCCTCAAAGCCTGAACAATCAGAAAAACATTAAATATTTCATAAAGATAAAAGCCCGCGCTGTGGGGCGCGGGCTGTTGTCGCATCGGCGAAGGGACCGGCGTCAGCTAGACTGACGCCGCAAGAACGCCGGAATCTCCAGATTGTCATCCTCCATCGAGCGGGCCGGGGCGGCCCGTCCGTGCAGATCAAGCTGTTGCTGACGTGCCGGGGCGGGGGCGGACGGCGCCTGCGGACGGCGGGCGTATTCCGCATGGGTCTGGGTCGGGGGGAGTTGCGGACGCGGCGCGGGCGCGGGCGCCTGAACCGCCGCCTGCATAGGATTGACCATTGGAGCGCGCGGGCGAGTCTGCACGGGGGCTGGCTCCTCCGAGGCCTTCATGCCGAACGAGGCCAAACGCTCCAGCAGGCTGCGACGCTTGGATTCAGGACCGGCTTCCGCCGGAGCTTCGCCCCGCTGCGCCGCCAATTGCTTTTGGATCTGGGGCGGGAACTCGTCATGGGTCGGCATACGCGGGCCGCGAATCACGCGCTCGGGAGCCGGCGGCGTGAACGGACCCGGAGCATGCTGGGGCGCATAGTCCACCGGAGCCGGCGGCGCCGTGAACATGGCCGGCGTCGGGCGGGCGCGCGTCTGCTGTTCGAGCTGCACGTCCTCCATCGAAGGCGCAGGCGCATAGGAGATGGGCGCGGACGGAGCCGAATAATAGCTCTGCGGCGCCGGTTCAGCCTCACGCTCGGGAGCGTGTTCGGGAGCAGCGGGGGCAAATGACGACGCCTGCGGCTGGAAGCGGTCATGCTCCGGGCGGGGGGCGGCGGCGGCCTGCACGCGCAACTTCTGCGCAGCTTCGGCGATTCGCACCTCGGCGGCGTTGATGTGCTTGGCCGGGGTGTCGATGCCGGTCGCGACCACCGACACGCGCACGATGCCGTCGAGCGATTCGTCGAACGTGGCGCCAAGAATGATGTTGGCTTCCTCATCGACTTCCTGACGGATGCGGCTGGCGGCCTCATCCACTTCATAGAGCGTCAGATCGTTGCCGCCGGTGATCGAGATCAGCAGCCCGCGGGCGCCCCGCATGGAGGTCTCGTCGAGCAACGGGTTGGCGATGGCTGCTTCGGCCGCCAAAATCGCGCGGCGCTCGCCGGTCGCCTCGCCGGTGCCCATCATCGCCTTGCCCATTTCGCGCATGATGGCGCGCACGTCGGCGAAGTCGAGGTTGATGAGGCCTTCCTTGACCATCAAATCGGTGATGCAGGCAACGCCCGAATAGAGCACCTGGTCGGCCATCGAGAACGCGTCGGCGAACGTCGTCTTCTCGTTGGCGACGCGGAACAGGTTCTGGTTGGGAATGACGATCAGCGTATCGACGGACTTCTGCAATTCAGTGATGCCGCTCTCGGCCAGGCGCATACGGCGCACGCCTTCAAACTGGAACGGCTTGGTGACGACGCCCACCGTCAGAATGCCCATCTCGCGCGCAATGCGCGCAATCACGGGCGCTGCGCCGGTGCCGGTGCCGCCGCCCATGCCGGCGGTGACGAACACCATATGGACGCCAGCGAAATGATCGCGGATTTCGTCCATCGCTTCTTCAGCGGCGGCGCGACCCACTTCCGGCTGCGCGCCGGCTCCAAGACCTTCGGTGACCTGCATGCCCATCTGGATAATGCGGTCGGCCTTCGACGAGGTCAGCGCTTGCGCGTCGGTGTTGGCGACCACGAAGTCAACGCCCATCAGGCCCGACGTGATCATGTTGTTGACCGCATTGCCGCCGGCGCCGCCAACGCCGCAAACCATGATGCGGGGCTTCAGTTCCCGGAGTTCGGGCGCCTTCAGATTGATCGTCATTTTGGCCTCTCGCTTGTTAGGGGCTTCGCCCGTCCACTATGTTTCGCTTTGCTCTCGTTCGGTCCGGCCTGCGCGCCGATCCGCTCAAGAGCGAATTCCTTAAAAGCTATTCTTCAACCATCTCACGACGTTGCCGACGTAGCCGTCTCCCGTTCCCGTCGACAGCATCGGCATGCGTCGGGGTTCGAAGAACTCGATGCCCGCATATTGCGGGAATACGACAAGACCGATCGCGGCGGCGAACGCCGGATTCTTTGCAGATTCAGGCAGACCCTGAATGCCAAGCGGGCGACCCATGCGCACATGGCCTGATATGATGCGGCGCGCCGCCTCGGGCAGGCCCGTCAGCTGGCTGGCGCCGCCGGTGAGAACGACACGCAGCCCCGCTTGCGGCGCATAGCCTGCGCCCACCAGGCGGTCGCGCACCAGCTCCAGAATCTCCTCGACGCGCGGCTTGATGATGCGCACGAGATGGGACTTGGGCAGATGCGTGACGTGGTTGCCATCCTCGCCAACCTGGCTGACGGCAATCGTCTCACGATCGTCAGAGGGTGAAGAAATGCAGGCGCCGTAATAGGTTTTCAATCGCTCAGCGTCGGACAGGCGCAGCGTCAGGCCGCGTGCAATGTCCATTGTTACGTGATTGCCGCCAACCGCAATCGCGTCGACGTGCTCGAGGCGATTTTCGGAAAACACCGCAATCGACGTCGTGCCGCCGCCAAGATCGATCACTGCGGTGCCCATCTCGGCCTCGTCGTCCACGAGCGCGGCAAGGCCTGCGGCGTAGGGCGTGGCGACCACCGCCTCAACGTCGAGATGGCAACGCTCGACGCAGAGCATGAGATTGCGAACCGGCGCCGAATCGATGCTCACGACGTGCATTTGCGCGCCAAGCTCTTCGCCGATCATGCCGCTGGGGTCGCGCACGCCGGTGGCGCCGTCGAGCGCGAACGAACGCGGCATGGCGTGCAGCACCGCGCGACCCTGCTGGGCCGTGCGCGAGGCCGCAGCCTCAAGCACGCGATGGACGTCGGACTCGCTGACCGAATTGCCGCCGACGCGCACTTTGGCGCCGTAGAAGCTCGATCCAATGCGACCGCCGCTGATGCTGAGGATAACGCTTTCAACCTGCACGCCCGCCATGCGTTCGGCGGAATCGACGGCGAGCCGGATCGCCTTCTCCGCCTCGTCCATATCAATCACCACGCCGCCCTTGAGGCCGCGCGAGCGCTGATGGCCAATGCCCAGAATACGGCAATGATGGGTGCGACCACGCAGCAGATCAGATTGCTCGGCAGGCATCAGCCGGGCGATCAGGCACGCGACCTTTGAGGTGCCAACGTCGAGCGCGCACAAAATCGCGCTCTTGCGCGCAGACAGCGGCTTCATGCGGGGCGTGAAATATTGGGCGCTCATACTGCGCCTCTGCGAACCGGCTTTTTGGCCTGCGCTTCGGCGCGCAATGCGGCGGCCTCTTCGCTCAGGCGCGCGGCGATGCGGCCGGGCACGCGCATGTCGATCGAAATCACGTCCTTGTCGGCGATCTGCTGCGTGCGGGACAGACGCGCCAGCGCCGCCATGGCGCCTTCCGGGTTCTGCTCGGGCAGTTTCACGTCGACGCCGGTCGTGAGCTTCACGTTCCAGCGCCGGTTGGTGACCAGAACGCCGGCGCGGATTTTCGATTTGAAGTCGCCAGCAGCGTCAACAATGCGCTGGAATTCAGCGACGCGCTCATTGGCGCCTTCGCCCACCACGAACGGCAAATTCACAAAGCGCTCGTCGCGCAACACGTCGATGGGCTTGCCGTCCTGCGCCACCACGAAAATCTGTCCATCGCTCTGCCACAGCGCGAACTCGTCGCGCTCCGTCAGCTCGATCACAAGCCGGCCAGGATAGAGCTTGCGCACCCGCGCATCCTTGATGAGCGGTGTGGCCATCAGGCGTTCGCGCACGGCCAGCGCATCAAGAAAGAGCAGCGAATGCCTGTCGGTGACGGCGGCCGCCGCCAGCGCTTCGTCGGCGCTGAGGCTGCGTTGTCCCGAAATCGTAATCACATCCACGCCAAATCCCATCGCCTTGGCGAGAATGTCGGCAGGCGCGCCATTGGCGGCCACGAAGCGGTGATAGCCGCCCCCGATCGCCACGCCATACGCGCCGACCATGCCGAGAAAAAGAACAGCGAGCAGAGCGCCAAAGCCCCGCCCAAGAACGACATTGCGCAACCCCTCGAACAAGGGGTTGCTCCGCCGCCGACGACGGCGCCCCGGCATTTTCAGGCTCGCCCGACCAAAGGCGTCAGGACGTGCGTCTGCGAATCCTGCGAGCGCGGGCTGCGCTGTCGCAAGTGAGGGATAGGATCCCGTCATCTGTCGCAGGAGGCGTCTTCCACCATCCATCGGACCAACTCACCGAAACTTAAACCGGCATAAGCCGCGAGCTCAGGCACAAGGGACGTCTCGGTCATACCCGGTTGGGTATTCACCTCCAGCACTACGAGCGCCCCCGAACCATTGGGAGAATCGTCGTACCGGAAGTCGCTGCGGCTTACGCCGCGGCACCCGAGCGCCCTGTGCGCCGTTAGGGCCAACTGTTGGATGTGTTGGTAAATATTTCCTTTAATTTCGGCAGGAAGGATGTGAATTGATCCACCTTTTGCGTATTTAGCTGTGTAATCGTACCAACCGCCGTCCGCAGCCCGGATATCGATGACGTCCAGCGCCCGATCTCCCATCACGGCGCAGGTTAATTCGCGGCCCGCGATGAATTCCTCGGCAAGAAGAGATTCGCCGTATCTCCAGTCGGTGCGGCCAAGCTCGGCGGGGGGATTTTCATCGCCCTGGCCCACGATGAACACGCCATAGGAAGACCCTTCCGCCAAAGGCTTCAAAACATAGGGGCGCGGCAAGACGTGAGCCTTGGCGGCCTCCGCCCGGCTGACGATTTTGCCCATGGGAACCGGCACGCCGGCGGCAGCCATCACGGTCTTGGCCATTGGCTTGTTCATGGCCAGAGCCGAGGCCAGCACGCCTGAATGGGTGTAGGGGATGGCCAGCAGCTCCAGCACGCCCTGAATGGTCCCGTCCTCGCCCGCAGGCCCATGCAGCGCGTTGAACGCGACATCCGGCTTGAGGGCCGCCAGCACGTTGGCCACGTCCCGGCCGACATCGACGCGCGTGACGCCATAGCCCTCGCCCTCCAGCGCTTTGGCGCAGGCCTCGCCCGAGCGCAGCGAAACCTCGCGCTCCGAAGACCAGCCGCCCATCAGGACCGCGACGTGCTTGCTCATGACTTCCGCCTTTCGGGGGATTTGTCCGGGGGATTTGTCACGGAGTTTTAGCGCAAACAGGGTTACCGGATCATGAACCGGCTAGTCAGGGTGGACGGGATCGATCCATTTCACGCTCTCGGGCTTCTCCACCGGCTCGATGTCGAGATTGACCGCAATCGCCTGCCCGTCGCTGCGCACCAGCACGCATTCGAGACTGTCGTCTTCGCTGGCGTTGATCTCCTGATGGGGCACAAAAGGCGGCACGAAAATGAAATCGCCCGGCCCGGCCTCGGCGACAAATTCGAGCCGCTCGCCCCAGCGCATCCGCGCCTGTCCGCGCACGATGAAGATCACGCTCTCCAGCGGGCCATGATGATGGGCGCCGGTCTTGGCCCCGGCATGTATCGACACCGTGCCCGCCCATAACTTCTGCGCGCCAGCCCGTGCGAAATCCACCGCCGCCTTGCGGTCCATTCCCGGCGTCTGCGCCGTGTTGGGATCAAGCGAGCCGGCAGGGATAACCCGAACGCCGTCGTGCTTCCAGCGTGAGTCTGACTCGTTCATGCCGCGCTCCTGTTGTTGACGCTCAAGCGATCCCGATGCGCCTGATCTCCCAATGCAGCTCGACGCCGCTGGTCTCCTTCACGCGGCTGCGCACCTCTTCGCCAAGGCCTTCAATGTCTGCGGCTGTGGCGTTTCCGCGATTGATGAGGAAATTGCAATGCATCTCGCTCACCTGCGCATCGCCCCTGACAAGCCCGCGACAACCGGCTGCGTCAACGAGCTTCCAGGCGCTCTCCGGCTTGGGGTTCTTGAAGGTTGAACCGCCCGTTTTCTCACGGATCGGCTGCGTAGCCTCGCGCGCGGCGGTGATGCGATCCATCTCCGCGATGATCTCTTCAGGCTTTCCGGCGCGGCCCTGAAACAAAGCGCTCGTGAAGATCACGTCGTCCGGCGCCTGACTATGGCGATAGGAAAAACCCATGTCCGCGTGGGTAAAAACGCGCACATTGCCTGCGCGATCGACGCCGCGCGCTTCCATCAACACGTCCGTCGTCTCGCCGCCATGGGCGCCCGCGTTCATGCGCAGGGCGCCGCCGATGCAGCCGGGTATGCCGCGATAAAACGCCAGACCGTCTATGCCCGCCTCGGCCGCCGCGCGCGCCAATTTAATGTCAGGCACGGCGGAGCCGGCGCGAATCCGAAAATCCGCCTCAACGGAGATTTCGCCAAAAGCCTTACCGCTCAAGCGGATCACAACGCCCGGCACGCCGCCGTCGCGCACGATCATGTTGGAGCCAAGCCCGATTGTCGTAATCGGGAACTCTTGCGGCAGACGCTTGAGGAAATAAGCCAGATCGTCTTCGTCAGCAGGCGCAAACAAAATCTGCGCCGGTCCGCCGACGCGAAACCATGTGTAGGGCGCAAGCGCGCCATTAGCGACAAGGCGCCCGCGCAGCTCCGGCATCAGAGTGCGCAACTCATCGCTGATGTCAGGAAAGCTCACGCGCGCAGCTCCGAAAGCTCGCCCGGCAGGCTCTGCGCCCATTGCGTGATATTGCCGGCGCCAAGACAGACGACGTAATCGCCCGGCCCCGCAAGGCCTGCGACGACGCCCGCCAGCGCCTTGGGATCATCAAGTGCAATCACATTGCGATGGCCATGCGCCTTGATCGCCGCGACAAGGCTCGCCTTGTCAAAACCCACAATCGGCTTCTCGCCAGCTGCATAAACATCGGCGACGACCACGCTGTCGGCATCGTTGAAACAGGTAGCGAAATCAGCGAACAGAGCTTGCAGTCGCGAATAGCGATGTGGCTGCACCACAGCGATAACTTTCGATTTTGTGGACGCGCGCGCCGCCCGAAGCACCGCTGCGATCTCGACAGGATGGTGTCCGTAATCGTCGAAGATCAGCGCGCCATTCCATGTTCCCGTTTTGGTGAAGCGCCGCTTTACGCCGCCAAAGCCTGCCAGCGCTTTTCTAATTTGCTCCCCCGACACGCCCAGTTCATGCGCAACCGCAATCGCCGCCGT
>CANJPM010000010.1 GCA_947476075.1 Beijerinckiaceae bacterium | reverse complement strand
GCTTTCTCGTCACCGCGTCATCGATCGTGCTGCCGAATTTGATCTTGGGCGAGAACGCCATTCCGGAATTGGTGCAGGAAGAGTGCACGCCGCAGGCTTTAAGCGCGGCGCTTGTTCCGCTCGTGAGCGGCGGAGAGCAACGCGATGCGCAGGCGCGCGCCTTGTTGCGGCTGGATGATTTGATGCTGCTGCAAGGCGGCGACACGCCCAGCGCACGTGCTGCGCGGGCGGTGTTGGGGCGGGTGGGAAGCTAGGGCGTTGCGCTGGCCCTCACCCGACCCCGCTTTGCGGGGCCACCCTCTCCCGTCATGACGGGAGAGGGGAAGAGCGCTCTAATCTTGAAGGTTTGCTTCCCTCTCCTGCGTCAGCGGGAGAGGGTGGCTTGCGGAGCAAGGCGGGTGAGGGCGCCTGGAGCGCACTCAGCGCGTGCTGATCGGTGTGTAATCGCGGCGCGGGGAGCCGGTGTAGAGCTGGCGCGGGCGCCCGATCTTGTAGCCCGGGTCTTCGATCATTTCCTTCCACTGAGAGATCCAGCCGACTGTGCGCGCGACGGCGAACAGCACGGTGAACATGGAGACAGGGAAGCCCATCGCCTTCAGGGTGATGCCTGAATAGAAATCGACGTTGGGATAGAGCTTGCGCTCAATGAAGTAATCGTCGCTCAGCGCAATGCGCTCCAGCTCCAGCGCCACGTCGAGCAGCGGATCGTCCTTGATGCCCATTTCGGCGAGCACTTCGTGGCAGGTCTTCTGCATCAGCTTGGCGCGCGGATCGTAATTCTTGTAGACGCGGTGGCCAAAGCCCATGAGGCGGGTGTGGTCGCTCTTGTCCTTCACCTTGCTGATGAAGGCGGGTATGTTTTCGACCGTGCCTATTTCAGCGAGCATGGCGAGCGCAGCCTCGTTGGCGCCGCCGTGGGCGGGGCCCCAAAGGCAGGCTATTCCGGCGGCGATGCAGGCGAACGGGTTGGCGCCCGACGAGCCGGCAAGACGAACCGTAGAGGTGGAGGCGTTCTGCTCATGATCGGCGTGCAGGATGAAGATGCGGTCGAGCGCACGCGAGATCACCGGGTTGACCTTGTACTCCTCGCACGGCACGGCGTAGCACATGCGCAGGAAGTTCGACGTATAGTCGAGGTCGTTCTTGGGATAAACGAACGGCTGGCCAACATTGTACTTGTAGGTCATCGCTGCAAGCGTCGGGATCTTGGCGATCAGGCGCATGGAGGCGACCATGCGCTGATAGGGATCGGTGATGTCGGTCGAGTCATGATAAAAAGCCGCCATCGCGCCGACGCAGCCCACCATAACGGCCATTGGATGCGCATCGCGACGGAAGCCCTGGAAGAAGCGGGCCATCTGCTCGTGCACCATTGTGTGGCGCGTGACGCGATAGTCAAAATCAGCTTTCTGGGCGGCGGTCGGCAATTCGCCGTGCAGCAACAAATGGCAGGTCTCAAGGAAGTCGCCCTGTTCGGCGAGCTGGTCTATGGGGTAGCCGCGATAGAGCAGCACGCCGGCGTCGCCGTCGATATAGGTGATGCCGGATTCACAGCTGGCCGTTGACATGAAGCCGGGGTCGTAGGTGAATGCGCCAGTCTGGGCGTAGAGCTTTGCGATGTCGACCACGTCGGGGCCGATCGTACCGCTTTTGACGGGCATGCTGATAGTCTTGTCGCCGACCTGGAATGTAGCGCTCTTCGTCATGTCACATGCCTCTTGCTTGGCTGTTTACGCCCCCTGAGGAGCTTAACGCCCGACCCGCGTTCTTATTGTGCGACGCATTCGCTTGCTAGCCGATCAGCGTGACCTGTTCAAGCCTTCCCGTTTCCGGCGCCTGGGCTTGAGTCTTATCCTGCTTCTTTTACCAGCCTGCAGCCAGATCAAAAAATACGCAGCAAGAGCAGCGACAAGCGTTCATTTTGGTCAAGCGCCTTTAAGCCTTGCGCGTGCTTTGCTCAATCCTGCGCCGCCATTTGCAACGAGAGCTGCTCACAGAAGATTTTCGCGCTCCGCATGTCTACGGATCAATTTTTGGTCTGGTCCCGCAGGCGGGACAGCGATTCTTCACGGCCGAGCGTTTCCAGCACGTCGAAAACCCCCGGCGACGTGGTGCGGCCTGTCAGCGCCGCGCGCAGCGGCTGGGCGACCTGGCCCAGCTTGGCGCCGATTTCTTCGCTGTATGCGCGCACGATCGCCTCACTGGCGCTGGCGTTCCATTGACTCAAGGATTCAAGGCGCGGCAGCAGCGCGACGAGATGGGCGCGCCCGCCGCCGTCGAGCAATTCTTTCGCCTTTGGCTCCAGCGGGAGCGGGCGGTCCGCATAAAGGTAGCGTGCGCCGTCGAGCAATTCCACCAGCGTCTTGGCGCGTTCTTTCAGGCCAGGCATCGCCGCGCGCAGCTGTGCGAGCAAAGAAGCGTCCAGTTTGGCGGCCAAAGCGGCGCCGTGTTCAAGGTGAGGCAGCGTGTCGATGAGCGCCTTCAGCAGATCGTCGTCGGGCATGGCGCGCATGTAAAGGCCGTTGATGTTTTCGAGCTTGGCGAAATCAAAGCGCGCAGGCGAGCGGCCGATCTGCGGCAGATCGAACGCGTCGATCATTTCCTGCGTCGTGAAGATTTCCCTGTCGCCGGCGCTCCAGCCCAGCCGCACCAGATAATTGCGCAGCGCCGCAGGCAAATAGCCAAGCGCGCGATACGCATCCACGCCCAATGCGCCATGGCGCTTGGAGAGCTTGGCGCCGTCCGAGCCATGGATCAGCGGAATGTGGGCCATTACTGGCACGCTCCAGCCCATGGCTTGATAGATGTGCGTCTGCCGGGCGGCGTTTGTCAGATGGTCGTCGCCGCGCACGATGTGCGTCACGCCCATGTCGTGATCGTCGACGACGACGGCCAGCATATAGGTGGGCGTGCCGTCGGAGCGCAGCAGGACGGTGTCGTCGAGATCCTTGTTGGGAAATACGACGCGGCCCTGCACGCGATCTTCCACAATCGTCTCGCCATCCTGCGGCGCCTTGAGGCGGATGACCGCCTTCAACCCGGCGGTGCGGGCGGCCTCCACATCGGCGGCCGGGCGGTCGCGCCAGCGCCCGTCATAGCGGGGCGGGAGCTTTTCAGCCCGGGCGCGCTCGCGCATGTCCGTCAGCTCTTGCGCGGTGGCGAAGCACTCATAGGCCTTGCCTTCGGCCAGCATCTGGCGGGCGACTTCGGCATGGCGGGCGGCGCGGGCGAATTGGAAAATCGGCTCGCCGTCCCAATCCAGTCCCAACCATTGCAGGCCGTCGATGATGGCGCCAATAGCGGCCTGAGTGGAGCGCTCGCGGTCAGTATCCTCAATGCGCAGCAGCATTTTGCCGCCGAAATGATGGGCGTAGAGCCAGTTGAACAGCGCCGTGCGGGCTCCGCCGATATGCAGGAAGCCTGTGGGGGAGGGGGCGAACCGCGTAACGACGGCATCTTTCATGCAGGCGACTTTCAATGGGATTTCGATGCGATCCGGGCGCAGGATCGAAAAAGTTTGGCGAAGCGGAAGACTCTGGTGGATAGCCAGTGATCGCGACGCGTGGGTCGTGTAGCATTGCGGAAGCGGCTTGGGTAGCGCGACAGCGTTTGCTGACCGCATTTTGACTGCCATTTCGATTTTTTTGTTTGTTTTACAATAGTTTTTGAGCGCGCATGAACGCGAGTGGCGGATTTCGGGCGATTGGCGGAGCGTTATCAGGAACCGGGTCCCGCGCGGGCCGGAGCCTGACGCTTGGCGGGTTCGTATCGCGGCCTTTCGCTTACATCATAGGCCTTTTCGAGCAGGAGGCGCGCGAGCGGCGGCTTTTTCTATGGCTGCCGGTGTTCTTTGGGCTGGGAATTCTCGCCTATTTTGCCGCCGACCGGGAGCCTCCGCTCTGGCCCGCACTCGCTTTGGCTGCCCTGCTGGCGGCTGGCGGTCTGCGTGCTCATGCGCAGGGACGGACGGGGCCGGCGCGGCTCTGCGCAGCGGCGGCCTTCCTGTTTGCGGGCTTTGCATGCGCCGTGTTTCGCACCGATTTTGTCGCGGCGCCGGTCCTGGAGCGGCCGATGACAGTAAAGGTCACAGCCTTTGTCGAATCCATCGATCCGCGCGTTGGCGGGGCGCGCCTGTTTCTTCGCGTTGGCGCGATCGAGGGGCTGGAGCCGTTGCAAACGCCGGTGCGGCTGCGCGTGACCATGCGCGGGGCGCCGACGTTTGAGGCGGGCGCCAGCATCGCCGCCACCATGCGCCTGTCGCCGCCGCCGCGGGCCTCCGAGCCTTCAGGCTATGATTTCTCCCGCGACGCTTATTTCCAGCGCATTGGCGCCGTGGGCTCGGTGTTGTCGCGGGTGCAGCTCGCGCCGCCGGTGGCCGCATCTCCAGCCTCGCAGATCGTGGCGTGGATTGATCGAGGGCGCAACGCGCTGACGTTTCGCATCGCCGGCGTCATCGGCGGCGCCAGCGGGGCGGTTGCGGCCTCGCTCGTCACTGGCAAGCGCGGATTGATCCCCGAGGAGACCAACGAGGCGCTGCGCGGCGCGGGCATTTATCATGTCGTTTCGATTTCCGGCCTGCACATGGTGCTGGCGGCCGGCCTGTTCATGTGGACTTTGCGCGCTGCGCTGGCTGCGTTTCCAGGTATCGTTCTGCGGCGCCCGATCAAGAAATGGGCTGCTGGCTTTGCGATGATAGGCGCCGTCGCTTACGACCTGTTCTCGGGCGCTGAAGTGGCCACCGAGCGCGCTATGGTGATGATGCTGGTGCTGCTGGGCGCCGTATTGTTCGACCGCCCCGCTCTGTCGATGCGCAATCTGGCCATCGCCGCGCTGATCGTGCTGGCGCGCGAGCCATCGACCCTGCTTGGCCCCTCGTTCCAGATGTCGTTCGCAGCCGTGGCCGGCATGATAGCGCTGTTCGAGAAAGGCCCGCGCGACAGGGATTTTGCGCGAGAGGCGCCGCCGGGCGGCTTCGAGCGCGTGCGCAAGGTTTTGTTCGCGATGTTTGCGACCACGCTCGTGGCCTCGCTGGCGACGGACCCTTTCGCCACCTACCATTTTCATCGCCTTTCGGCCTATGGATTGATCGGCAATGCGCTGACGCTGCCGCTGGTGGAATTCGTCGTCATGCCGGCGGCGGCCATCGGCGTTGTGGCGAGCCTGTTTGGCCTTGACGCCCCGGTGTGGTGGGTGATGGGGCAGGGCGTGGGCTTTATGACATGGGTGGCCGAATGGGTGGCGCAATTGCCCGGCGCTATCCGAATGACGCCTGCGTTCAGCACCGCCGCGCTGCTGACGATGACTATGGGGATCATTTGGTTGACGCTGTGGCGCAGCGCTTTGCGCTGGTTGGGGGGCGTTTTCGCGCTTGTCGGTTTGGCCCTCGCGTTCAATATGCAGCGTCCCGATATTTTCATTGATGCGCGCGGCGGAACGCTGGCCTGGCGCGGCGAGGAGGGGCGGCTGCACGCGCTCAACGAGAAGGCGAACCCGTTCGCGCTGGCGCAATGGCTGGCGGGCGACGCCGATACGCGCAATCCGCGCGCGTTAAGCGCCTCTGGATTGGGTTTGTTGGGGCCGGGACGCTGCGATGACACTGGATGCGTCGCGACCTTGCCTGACGGGCGCTCTCTGGCGCTTGTGCTCGATATGCGCGCGCTTGCCGAAGATTGCGCCCGCGCCGACATTGTGGTGACGCGTCTGTTCGTGCGCGGTCTGTGCAAGAAGCCGGCGCTTGTGCTCGACGGCGCCTATTTCGAGCGCCATGGCGCGACCCATGTCCATCTTCTCCCGGGAGGGCAATTTCGTTTTCGCAGCGTGCGCGCCGCTGAACTTGATCGTCCGTGGACGAAGGCGCCCCGTCCGCCTGTGCCGCAAGAGGTTATCGCCCAACAGCAGGCCGCGAACACGAATGCGGAGCCTGACGATTTCGAGGCCGGGGGCGAAGCGCCCGATCTGCGCTTCGACTAATCCATGATGACAAAAGCGTGTGATTTTGTTACACGCACGACTATGAGCGAAGAAAAGATCACACAACTATGAGCGAAGAAAAGATCAAGGGTCCGGCGTCCTATTTTCCTTCCATCGAGAAGAAGTATGGTCGTCCGATTTCCGAATGGAAAGAACTGGTTCGTGCGGCGCAGCCTGCAAAGCACATGGAGCTTGTCGCCTTGTTGAAGGAGCAGCATGGGATGGGTCACGGCCATGCCAATGCGATTGTTGCGCATACTCTTGCCGAGGGCTGCGCTTGAACCCTGTTGTTATTGGGGGAGCCGCAAACGGCATGAACTCTGATTCAAGGTTGTTATTTGAAAACAGTCATATACTGTCTAGATTTGCAAGATGCGGAATGGGTGTAAACTGGGTCATGACTACGATCTGAGCGGGAGCGATTGGCGCGGCCAGCTGGCGATAACAGGTGCTCCTCAACGCAGTGCCGCATGTATTGAGAGAGTGCACGCCACTTGCGAGACATGCGTGGGCGCCTCGTGAGGTGGAACCCGGTCTATGTCCGCTTCCGACAAATGACGGGACAGGGAGTCAGGTACGCCTTGCTATAACGCTGGTCGATCTGAACCTCACCTACGACTGGCGGCATCGGCCTACGGCGCCACTTTGCGTGGCCATACCAAGGCAGCGTCGCCGTTCATCTACGGCTGAAGTCGTTTGTCACTACCGCCCAGCTCAATAACGGCGTAACAGGCTCACGAGCTTGCCTTGAATCTGCACACGGTCAGGCCCGAAGATGCGTGTCTCATAGGCTGGATTGGCCGCCTCCAGCGCAATCGAGGCGCCCCGACGGCGCAGACGCTTGAGCGTCGCCTCCTCGTCGTCGATCAGCGCGACGATGATGTCGCCGTTGTCCGCTGAATCCTGCCGGCGGATGATGACGGTATCGTCTTCAAAAATGCCGGCCTCGATCATGGAATCGCCGCGTACCTCCAAAGCGAAATGCTCGCCGGCGGCCAGAAAATCGAGCGGCATAGTGATGGAATGACTGCGTGACTGTATCGCCGAGATCGGCGTACCGGCCGCAATCCGTCCCATGACCGGGATAATGACACCAGCAGGGGTTTCATCCAGCGCGGGCTTGCGCACGCGGCCCAGATTACCCTCGATCACGGGGAAGCGCCCGGAGCGTCCCGTGGGCGTTGACGGTGTGGAGGATTCGGGCAGTCGCAACACTTCCAAAGCACGCGCACGATTGGGCAGGCGGCGGATAAAGCCGCGCTCCTCAAGCGCCATGATGAGGCGATGGATGCCGGACTTGGAACGCAATTCCAGCGCGTCTTTCATTTCGTCAAAAGACGGTGGAACGCCCGTCTCCTTCAACTTTTCGTTGATGAAACGCAGCAGCTCGCTCTGCTTTTTCGTGAGCATGGACGCCCGCCCTCTCGCTGCGACCGCGCAGGTCGCGCCGTCGGTTACCGGAACATGCCGGCCCTTTACGTGCGAATTATGCGTCGAATCGGATAAACAAATCGTGAACGAACCCTATCTGTTCGCGCTGCGTTCTGCAAGCGATTTGGAGCCTCTGGATTCCTCATGGACGCAAGAGCTGTCGATCCAGCGTTGTTGAAGGTTGAATGGAGCTGTCGCTGCGGTCAGGAGGTCTTGTTAACCAATTTTAAACCAACGCTTCCTAAAAGTTAACGCGCCTCTGTTTTCCTTGCCTAAAAGTTGAGCGATTCCAGCGACGCTTTTGCAATGTGCTGCCTGTAGTTCGGCTTCGCCATCAGGAGGATTTCATGACCAAGAGCATTTCTGTGAAAAGCGTTTCTCTGGCCCGCGCGCTGGCGTTTGCAGTGTTTTGCTTTAGCGCCGGCGCGAGTGCGCAGACGCTTCCGTGCGCAGCGATTGGCGGCGATATTGCGGCCTTGAAGGCAGCGCGCGAAAAAGTTGAAGCCTCTGCGAAGGCGCAATACGCGACGGCGTTGAAGGTTGACATGGCGGCGCTGAAAGCAGCCGCCCAGAAATTGCGTAGCGACGTTCGCTCGGTGAAGGACGGGCTGGCATCGCAACACTAGGCGGTGGAGGTTGCGCGGCGGGCGTTTATGGATTCCGAGCGTGCGTTGCGGGCAGCTCGCGCCGCACGGGACGTCATCAGGATCACTGCAGCCCAGAATAGCCTGCTGGCGGCGTTTCAAAATCTCGTGACCACGCAGGACACGCTAATCGCCGGGTCAACGGCAATCGGCCTCCCGGCGCCGACAGCAGAGCAGGCTGCTGTGAAACTGGCGCGCGATGCTTTTGCGCAGTCAAAAATTCGCCTCGGCATTGCTCGCACCTCCAAAAACGGCGACCAGATCGCCGCCGCAGAGCATGCGCTCGCCAATGCGTCTGCGGCTTTGACCTATGCGCAGGCGCAGGTCATCGTCAGCCAGCCCCCGGGCTCAGCACAGGATCCGCTTCTCCAGCAGGCGGAACGCGTTCTTGCGATGGTGGGCAATGTCGCCACCAGGATTTTAGACAAGCGGAAAGCCTGAGGGCAGGCTTCGGGTTGGTGGCGTTCAGCGCCGGCGCCGCGGGTTTTTCCTGCGGCGGCAGCCTTGTGGCACTTGCGGCGACGGCCTTGCTCTGCATACTGCGCAAGCTGGCCCGTAACTGGGCAGGGGCTCAAACAAGCCCGCAAATGGCAAATCTGAGGGACGGAACATGGATCGCAGGCAGGTTTTGGGCGGAATCGCAGCAGGTGCGCTCACGTATGGCGGCAGCGGGGCTGCCGCGTTTGCGCAGGCGGAATGGCCGAACGGCCCATTGCGTATTTTTATCGGGTTTCCCGCCGGTAGCGGCGCCGACATTCTCGGCCGCCATTTTACGCAAAAGATTTCGGAGCTCGCCGGCAAACCAGTTATTGTTGAGAACAAGCCGGGTGCCAACAGCAATATTGCGGCCAATCTGGTCGCCACCGCCAAGCCGGACGGCAACAGCATCCTGTTCATCGCCAGCTCCAATATGGCGGCCAATCCGTTCCTGTTCAAATCGCTGCCGTTCGATACGGTGAAGGATTTCAAGGCGGCGGGCACGTTTGCGCAGATCGTCTTCGTCATGGTCGTGGCGCCGGATTCGCCGTTAAAAACCGTCGACGACGTGATCAAGCACCTGAAGTCGAAGAAGCAGAACAAGTATGGCTACACCAACCAGACTGCGTTGATGTCGTCAGAGCTGTTCAAGGCGATGACTGGCACGGAAGCTGTCGGCGTTTCCTATCGCACCGCACCCGACGCCATGCCCGACGTGACCAATGGCACGCTCGACATGATGATCATGGATGGTACTTACGCAGCTGGTCAGGTGCGTGCGGGTCGCCTGCGTGCGATAGCCGTGACGACAGCCATGCGTTCGCCCTCGTTCCCCGGTGTGCCGACCATGCAGGAAGCCGGCCTCAAGGGTTACGAGTTCGCGCCCTGGTGGGGCGTTTATTTCCCGAAGGGCACGCCGGACGCCATCGTCGCCAAGATGGACGGCTGGTTGCAACAGATTGGCAATAATCCCGAGACGGCGAAATTCCTCGAGACGGTAGGCGCCATTGTCAACAAGGACACTGGCAAGGAAGCCGATGCGCGCCTGGCCGCGGACATTGAGAAGATGGGGCCGATCATCAAGGCGGCAGGCATCGAACCGCAGTGATCGTCAGCATCAAAGACTGCGTTTGCGGCCGGGCTCGTCCCGGCCGTTTTTCTTTTTATAATCGATATGGACCTGCGCGCGTCTAAGGGGAGGGCGAGCGTGGCCTGCCCCCTTTCGCTTGCGCGCGTCCTCGCATAAACAAAGCTCACATTTTGATCTCTGGAGGATTCCATGACCGCCATTCTCGACATCTGCGCCCGCGAAATTCTTGACAGCCGCGGCAATCCCACCATCGAAGTGGAGGTGGTGCTTGAGGACGGTTCCTTTGGTCGCGCCGCGGTCCCCTCGGGCGCCTCCACCGGCGCCCACGAGGCGGTGGAATTGCGCGACGGCGACAAGTCCCGCTACGGCGGCAAGGGCGTTCTGAAGGCGGTTGAGAACGTCAACACCATCATCAACGACGCTTTGGTCGGCGAAGAGGCCGAGGACCAGATCGCCATCGATGAGGCGATGATTGACATCGACGGCACGCACAACAAGGGCAATCTGGGCGCCAACGCCATTCTGGGCGTGTCGCTGGCCGTGGCCAAGGCTGCGGCGGAAGCCTCCGGCCTTCCGCTTTATCGCTATATTGGCGGTACGCAGGCGCGCGTTTTGCCGGTGCCGATGATGAACATCGTCAACGGCGGCGCCCATGCCGACAATCCCATCGACTTTCAGGAATTCATGATCCTGCCGGTTGGCGCGCCCAACCTGAAGGAAGCCGTGCGCTGGGGCGCGGAAGTGTTTCAGGTGCTCAAAGCGGGCCTCAAGAAGGCTGGCCACAATACGAACGTCGGCGACGAGGGCGGCTTTGCGCCCAATTTGCCGAGCGCCGAAGCTGCGCTCGACTTCTGTATGGACGCGATGCGTCAGGCCGGTTTCGAGCCGGGCAAGGACATGTATCTGGGCCTCGACTGCGCCGCGACCGAGTTCTTCAAGAACGGCGCCTACCATTACGAGGGCGAGGGCAAGGTGCGCACGATCGACGAGCAGGTGGCCTATCTGGCCAAGCTGGTCGAGGCCTATCCCATCGCCACCATCGAAGACGGCATGTCGGAAGACGATTGGGCCGGCTGGAAGGAGCTTACCAACGCGATTGGCGCCAAGTGCCAGCTTGTTGGCGACGATCTGTTCGTCACCAATGTGAAGCGTCTTTCGCAGGGCATTTCCACCGGGGTTGGCAATTCCATCCTCGTGAAGGTGAACCAGATCGGCTCGCTCACCGAGACGCTGGCCGCCGTCGACATGGCTCATCGCGCCGGCTATACGGCCGTGATGTCGCACCGCTCCGGCGAGACGGAAGACGCCACCATCGCCGATCTGGCGGTGGCCACCAATTGCGGACAGATCAAGACCGGCTCGCTCGCGCGCTCCGACAGACTGGCCAAATACAACCAGCTCATCCGCATTGAAGAAGAGCTTGGCTCGCAGGCGCTTTACGCCGGACGCGGCGCCCTGAAGGCGCTCGCGCGCGGATAATGGTTTGCGGCCTGCGCGCCTCGCCGCGCGCAGGCCGCAAATAACCAACAAGAATCCGGAGGCTCCCATGACCAGCATCTTCGATCCCCTGCGCGTTGGCCCACTCGCTCTCCCCAATCGCATCATCATGGCGCCGATGACGCGTTCTCGTGCTGACGCCAATGGCGTTCCGCAGGACATGGTGGCCGATTATTACGCCCAGCGCGCCGATTGCGGGCTGATCCTGTCGGAGGCGATCTACGTGTCCGATATGGCCAAGGGCTATGTGCGCACGCCGGGGCTGGCCAATGATGCGCAGGTCGCGGGCTGGAAGCAGGTTACGGACGCGGTGCGCGTCAAGGGCGGGCGCATGTTCGCGCAGCTGTTCCATACTGGCCGCGTCGCGATGCCCGACTTTCTGCCCGGCGGGGCGCAGCCTGTGGCCCCAAGCGCCATCGCCATCAACGGCAAGAACTGGACCGATGCCGGCCAGAAGCCGCATGTGGTTCCGCGCGCTCTGGAGACTGACGAGATTGCGGGCGTTGCGGCCGAGTTCGCCAGCGCCGCCCGGCGGGCGATGGAGGCGGGCTTTGACGGCGTCGAGATTCACGCGGCGTCCGGCTATCTGATCCACCAGTTTCTCGACGCCAGCATCAACACGCGCACGGACATCTACGGCGGCTCGGTGGAAAACCGCTCCCGCTTTTTGCTGCTGGTCGCCGATCTGGTTGCGGACGCAATCGGCCGCGAGCGCGTCGGCCTGAAACTTTCGCCGCGCATCAAGTTCAATGACGTGCAGGACCCCGACGCCGAGGCGATTTATCCATACATTGCCCAGCAATTGTCAGGTCGCGGAATCGCCTATCTGCACGGCGCCAAACAGGGCGGTTACGAGGTCCATGCGCTATTGCGTCCGCTGTTCAAGGGTTTGTATCTCGCCGGCGCCGGTTTTGACCGGACGAGCGGAGATGTCCTTCTCGAGTCCGGGGGCGCGGATGCGATCGTGTTCGGCAAGCCCTATATAGCCAATCCGGATTTGGTAAACCGTATGCGCTTGGGTCAGGCACTGGCCGAAGCCGACGGCGCCACTATCTATGGCGGCGGAGCCAAGGGTTACGTCGATTATCCGACGGCTGACTGAGCCCTGATTTTTAGGAGATGAAACAATGCGCGCACATATGATTGCTGGCGGCCTGCTGGCCGGTGTGTTGCTCAGCGCCTCTGCAGCCAATGCTCAAGCCAGGCCAAACACGGTCAACATGTCCTGCGCGCAGGCTCATGGCGTCGTGATGCGGGCCGGCGCCATTGTGCTCAGCACTGGCGGGCAGACCTACGACCGGTTCGTGAATACCCGCGGCTTCTGTACGCCCTCGGAAATCACCAAACCGGCCTGGGTGCCGACCGCCGACGCGCCCCAATGCTTCATTGGCTATCGCTGCGAAGAATACAGCCACGACATTTTCCGCTAGAGCTTGTTCCAGTCGAGCTTGTTCCGCCGGGCTTGACGGGGCTGGTCGCGCCGCCGCCAATGGGCTAACGCTGCCCGCTTGAACGGGGGCGCGGCGTGCATTCTATCGGGCAGGTTTTCGGCATTTTGCTCGACGTTGTCGGGCCGGTCTTCATCATTGCGGCCGTCGGCTATGGCTGGGCGCGTGCTGGCAAAACGTTTGACTCCGCCTTCGTCGCGCTCATCGTCAACGGCATTTCCACGCCATGCCTCGTGCTCGATACGTTTACGCGTGCGGGCCTTGCGCCAGCGGCTTTGGCGGAAATGGGATTGGCGTCTGCGCTCTGCCTGTCGCTGGCCGCCGCTTCAGGCTGGGCTCTGGTGCGCGGCATGGGCCTGCCCGTGCGCACCTATCTGCCCTCGCTGATCTGGACCAATGGCGGCAATATGGGCCTGCCGCTATGCCTGTTCGCGTTCGGCGAGCGCGGGCTGGGTTTGGCGATTGCATGCTTTGCGGTCTCCAGCGTGTCCAATTACACTTTTGGGCAGGCGCTGGCCGCTGGCGGGCTTGGTTTCCGGCGAATTTTGCAAATGCCGATGATGTGGGCGCTGGTGTTCACATTTATTTTGCTGAACTGGGATATTCAATTGCCCGTGGTGGCGCAGCGCGCCGTCAGCCTGCTGGGTGCAATCACAGTACCGCTTATGCTGCTATCGCTCGGGCATGCGCTTGCGTCGCTGAGCGTGGCCTCCTTTGGGCGTAACGCCTTCTTTGGCGGTGTGCGGCTCCTCGGCGGCTTTGCTATCGGTTGGCTGGTGGCGTGGGGGCTTGGGCTTGAAGGCGTGGCGCGCGGCGTCGTGGTTATTCAAAGCGCCATGCCTGCGGCGGTGCTGAACTATCTGTTCGCCGCCCGCTACAATAACGATCCGCAGGAAGTAGCTGGCGTGGTGGTGATTTCGACGCTGATGTCAGTTGTCGCGCTGCCGCTGTTCCTGCTGAGCGTGCTCTAGCGCTCAAAACAAGAAGGGCCGCCCGGATTGCTCCGGCGCGGCCCTTCCATTGTCCGTGTCCGCGATGTGCGGGGAGGGGACTATGACGCGCCGCTCACGCGGGGCGGAAGACCTCACGAGGAGACCTGAATCCCACGACCGGCATCTGCGGCTTGTGACAATGAGACACTCGATCACCTCCTTTTCAATTGGTTGACGACGATATGATCATAAGTCGAAAAATACGATTCGAGAAGAGTGTTTGGAGCTGCGCAACACCCGATGCTGACGTCGCCTCCTGATTGGGTTAAGAGGTGTTTATGACATTGCCCAGCACAGCTCCCGCCAGCGCGCCCGTCGTGCGTTTCGCGCCGTCCCCCACGGGGCGCATCCATATTGGCAACGCCCGTACGGCGGTGTTCAACTATCTTTTCGCGCGCAAGCGGGGCGGGCGCTTTGTGCTGCGCTTCGACGACACTGATCTGGAGCGTTCGCGCGCGGAATACGCCGACGCTATCGAGGCCGATTTGCGCTGGCTCGGTATTGAACCCGACGTAATCGTGCGTCAGTCCGAGCGGTTTGCGCTATATCATGCCGCGATGGCGCGCCTGCGCGACATGGGGCGCATTTATGCTTGCTACGAGACGCAGGAAGAGCTGGATCGCAAACGCAAACGGTTGGCTGGTCGCGGCTTGCCGCCGGTCTATGATCGTGCGGGCCTGGCGCTCACGGAGGCGGATCGTGCGGCGCTGGAAGCGCAGGGGCGCAAGCCGCACTGGCGTTTTCGTCTTGATACCGAAATCATCGAATGGAACGATCTTGCGCGCGGCCCGAGCCGCATTGATTGCAGCTCGCTGTCCGATCCGGTGATGGTGCGAGAGGATGGAGCTTATCTTTATACGCTGCCATCGGTGGTCGACGATATTGATCTTGGCGTGACGCACATCATTCGCGGCGAGGATCACGTCACCAATACAGCGGTGCAAATTCAGATCTTCCGCGTGCTGTCGCCAACAGGTGCGGCGCTCGATTTCGCGCATCATAATTTGCTCGCCGCCGCCTCTGGCGAAGGGCTTTCCAAGCGCAGCGGCGCGCTGTCTCTGGGCAGCCTGCGCGAGGCTGGCGTTGAGCCGCTGGCGGTGGCTGCGCTCGCTGTGCTCACGGGGTCGTCCGACAACGTGCAGGCGGTGGCTTCGCTTGATGAATTGGCGGTGATCGCCGACGTGTCGCACGCTTCGCATCACATGGCCAAGTTCGACGAGAGCGAGCTTGCCGCGCTGTCGGCGCGCACGTTGCACGCTTACGGATTTGGAGACGTGCAGGCGCGCCTGGGCGATTTGGGAATTGAGGGCGTGCAGGCGGAAGCGTTCTGGCTTGCTGTGCGGCCCAACCTGGAGCGCCTGGGCGACGCCGCCATCTGGTGGCCGGTTGCGTTCGGGGACATTGCGCCCGCGATTGAGGATGCCGAATTTGCGCATGCGGCAGCGGAAGTTCTGCCGCAGGAGCCTTGGGATTCCACGACATGGAAAATATGGACCGAAGCTGTTAAGGCGCGCACCGGCGCCAAAGGCAAGGCGCTGTTCCATCCGTTGCGGCTGGCGCTGACGGGCCGCGAGAGCGGGCCGGAACTGGCGGCGTTGTTGCCGCTGATCGGCCGCACGCGTGCGTTGGCGCGGCTTGCGGGCGCCTAATCGCCACGATGTGAGAAGGGCGCTGACTCGGCGGTCACGGGGGCGCGACGCTGGGGCGGCTTCTGCCCCTGGTTTTCAGCAGCGGGCTTTTGTTCAGTCCTGCCTTGCGGAGCCTGGTTCGGGCGCAAGTTTTTGGGACGAGCCATCTCGTCGGACTTTTCCTGCGTCACGATGACGTCGCGCCGGTCGCGGTTCAGCAGCTTTTCGGCGCCCGCCAGCGCTTCCGCCCAAGAGGTGTCGGGAGGGCGGCAGGTGCATGTTTTGTCGAAGGTGCGACGGAAGCGCAGCGCGTTGGGATGCGACGTGTAAGGCTCGCCCTCGGCGCTTACTGCGTCGACGATGTCGCGCGCAGGCGAGTAAGTGTAGACGCGTGTTTCCGCAAACGGGCATTGCGCCCGGCACAAATCCGCCAATTGGCTGGAATTGCCGCTTCCTGCTGAATAGCTCACCGGGAAAAAGCCGCCGTCGCAAGTGCGCACGCATACAGCTTTTGAGCCGCGCTGCGGGCCTTCCTCAACGGGCTCCGTCATATCGCCCGGCCCCTCAAGCGGCTCCTGACGATAGCCGTCGCTGCCGAATAATTGTTCGAGAAACCCTCGCCGCTGCGGCGCGGCTGTTTGCTGGGTCCGGCATTGGGCGTTGAAGCGGGCGATCAATTGCGTACGGCCACCGCCGGCGCGCTGGGCCGCCGCCTCCAATTCCGGCAGCGATGCGCGCAGACTCACAACACGCTGCTCTATGCTGGCGCAGGCTGGCGGCGCTTGATTGAAAAACAGGAATTGCTGGCGTCCGCAGCCGATTGATTGTCCCTGAGCGCGCAGCCGGTCGATCTCGCTCATGCGCTGGGCGATGGCCGCGCGCGCCCGCGTCTCGCCGTCGCTGACCGGATAGACCGCAATCTGGGATTGCAGGTTGCGGCAATCGGCCTGCTGGGCCATCGTCGGCGCCAGACACCAAACCATAATGCAGGCCGTCGTCAGCGCCCTTTTGGCCGCAAAAACAAGCGTCCGCGCCAGAAAACCGGGGCGGTGGAGGGCGATTCGATGGGCAGATTCGTCGATTTGACGCATTCGATTAGCGTCCCCGATTCCGTGTGAAGGCGCAATGGACTGTAAAATAATGGTGTTTTTGCGTTAAGCGACCGCACTGGATTTTATAACGAGCAAACGCGTCGCGAGCCTTAAACCTGAAGCTCTGGATCGCCATATGCTGGTCTGTAACAGGAGACAAGCGATGAATTCGATGGCGCAGCTGGCTTCATGTCCCGGAAAGTCTCGTCCTGTCGGACGGCGTCTTGCGCTTGCGCTGGTCGTGTCCTGCGCGGGCGCTCTGGCCCCCATGGCGGCTGTGGCGGACGGCCCTGATCTGGTATTCCGAAAGTCCACCGTCTTCAAGCTTCTGACGCCGAACGATAAACTCGCAGTTTACGGCATTGACGATCCGCTGGTTGACGGCATCGCCTGCCATTATACCGTGCCTGAACGTGGCGGCGTCGCGGGCATGTTCGGACTGGCGGAGGAGCGCTCCGAAGTGTCGTTGGCCTGCCGTCAGTTCGGGCCTGTCCGGTTCAAGGAAAAGTCAGATCAGGGCGACGTGGTGTTCCGCGAACGCCGGTCGCTTATTTTCAAGCGCATGCAAATCGTGCGCGGGTGCGATCCCAAGCGCAACGTGCTCGTCTATATGGCTTATTCAGACAGGCTGATTGAAGGCTCGCCGCAAAACTCGACGTCCACCGTGCCGATCATGCCGTGGGGAGAGGCCACCGCGCCCAAATGCGCCGATTTCATCAGCGATTGAGGCTTATTCCTCGCAGGAAATCACGATTGAATTGCGCGGCGCCGGCTTGGCCTTTTCGTTCCCGGCAGCGGTGAACGTAACGTCGCTGGCGGGTCCAAAAGCGCGTACGGCCCCGTGGCCATGAGCTTCGCACCAGGCGGTCGCGACGACGCGCCCGCATTCGTTCGATTGGGCGATGCATTCTTCGACGCCATAGGAGCCGTCGGCGGGGATCAAGTAATTGCCGTTCTTGCCCTTCAGCGAATTGGCCTGCGCGGGGGCGACGAGGGCGAGCGCCAGCAGCGCAGCTGCGGCTGGCAGCAGAGCGGTGGCGAGCCGTTTATAGACGTCGTTGAAAGCGCGCATGGGAACACCAAAACAAAATCTGGGACTGAACCATGGGACAGGCGGGTAAAAATCGGGTTAAGGCGCCGCGCTACAAGCCGCCGGGCTTGCGTTTGACTTGACGCGACGCCCCCTCTCGCTCATCTTGAAGAAATGACGATTTGTAAAATGATATGCGACCACATTCGCCGCATCTGCATTACGTGCTAGCACCAATGCTGGCGGCTCGTCCTTTTCCCATGTTTCCTTGTTCTACGTGAGAAACGATCGACGCTCCGGCCAGCAGGCTTGAGGATTTATCTATGTCGACGTCGCACAATCTGCGTCTCTACAACACGCTTACGCGCTCCAAAGAAGACTTTGCGCCCATCGATCCGCGCAAGGTGCGTATGTATGTGTGCGGCCCCACGGTTTATGATTACGCGCACATCGGCAACGCCCGGCCGTTGATCGTCTTCGATGTGTTGTACCGATTGATGCGCCATCTTTACGGCTCTTCGCATGTCATCTATGTGCGCAACATCACTGACGTGGACGACAAGATCAACGCGCGCGCAGCTGAACGCGGAATCTCCATCCGTGAGTTGACCGAAACCACCAATGCGATCTTTCAGGAAGACGCGCATGCGCTGGGCTGCCTCGATCCCGACGTGCAGCCGCGCGCGACCGAGCATATCGCCGAGATGATCGCCATTATCGAGAAGCTGATTGCATCCGGCCACGCCTATGCTGCGGACGGGCATGCGCTGTTCTCCGTGCCCGCCATGGCCGATTACGGCGCCCTGTCGCGCCGCCCGCTTGATGAGATGATCGCCGGAGCCCGCGTCGAGGTAGCGCCCTACAAAAAAAGCGATACTGATTTCGTGCTCTGGAAGCCCTCAAAGGACGACGAGCCCGGTTGGGATTCGCCTTGGGGCAGGGGCCGTCCCGGCTGGCATATCGAATGTTCTGCAATGAGCTGGAAACATCTGGGCGAGACGTTCGACGTTCACGGCGGCGGCATCGATCTTGTGTTCCCGCATCACGAAAACGAGATCGCGCAATCGCGCTGCGCCTTTGGGCGCGACGTGATGGCGAATGTCTGGATGCACAACGGATTTTTGCAGGTGGAGGGACAGAAAATGTCCAAGAGCCTGGGGAATTTCATCACCATCCGGGATGTGCTGGCAGATTGGCCGGGCGAGGTCGCCCGCTTCAATATGCTTAAAACCCATTATCGCCAGCCTATCGACTGGACGGCTGCGGCGCTGCGCGAAGCCAAGCGCGAGCTGGATCGCTGGTATCCGATCGCCAAGCAATATGCGGATGCGGAAGCCATGCTGTCGCCCGAGTTTGAGGCTGTTCTGTGTGACGATCTCAACACGCCTGAAGCGATCACGCATCTGCGCCGATTGTATTCGGAAGCTATCGACGGCGTTGCGTTCGCCGGCGCGCGGCTTGCCGCGTGCGGGCGACTTCTGGGCCTGTTCCAGCATGATCTTGGCGCCTGGAACGGCTGGCGTCCGGCTTCTGCGGGCATTGACGAGCTGGCCGTGCAGCGGCTCATCAACGCTCGCATTGAAGCGCGCAATTCAAAGAACTGGGCCGAGTCTGATCGTATCCGCGACGAATTGGTGGCGATGGGCGTTCAATTGATGGATTCAAAAGACCCCACGACAGGCGAGCTTTCTACGCGCTGGGAGGTGAAGCGGTGAGGGATCAACTCACACGCCATGGTCGCGAAGGCGACCATCCACGACAGGCTGCGGGCTGCGTTCGCCAAGGCTCGCGCGTTTGCCTGCCGTGGATGCCAGCCTTCGCTGGCATGACGGGCTTGTTTTCAACGGAGCGTGATTCATGAACCCGTCCATCGGTCTGCGCCCCTATCTTCCGCAAGACGCTTCCACGCTTGTCGCTATTTTCATTGCGAGCGTGGAAGAGCTGGCGGCTGAGGATTACAGCGTCGACCAGATTGCAGCGTGGACGGCGCCTGCGGACGATGCTGCGCAGTTTGGCGCGCGGCTCGCTGGTCAGCTTACGCTTGTCGCCACGTTTAACGGCGAGCCTGTGGGCTTTGCCTCGTGCAAGGGCGTCGATCAGATCGACATGCTTTACGTCCAACCGCTCGTTGCGCGTCAGGGGGTGGCCAGCGCCTTGTGCGACGCTCTTGAAAAGCTCGCTCTGGCGCGCGGCGCCAAGCATCTGTCCGTTGACGCCAGCGATTGCGCGGAACCTTTCTTTCTTCAGCGTGGGTATAGCGCGCAGCGGCGCAATACGGTTGACCTGCAAGGCGTGTGGCTTGGCAACACGACCATGCGCAAGCCGCTCGCCGCCAACGATCCCGCGCCGCCTGCGTCCAGCACGCTCCAATAGAACAGGCCTGACATGACCCGTGAACGCCTCACCATTTTCGACACCACGTTGCGCGACGGCGCGCAGACAACTGGCGTTGATTTCTCGCTGGCCGACAAGGTTCGCATCGCGCAGATGCTGGATGATTTGGGCGTCGATTACGTGGAAGGCGGCTATCCTGGCGCCAATCCGCTGGATACCGAATTCTTCCGCAAAAAGCCTTTGAAACGCGCGCGCTTTGCAGCGTTTGGCATGACCAAGCGAGCGGGGCGCTCGGCCTCCAACGATCCGGGCGTCGCCGCCTTGATGGAGAGTGCGGCCGACACGATCACGTTTGTGGCCAAGACGTGGGATTACCATGTGCATGTGGCGCTGGGCTGCACGCTGGATGAGAACCTCGACGGCGTTGCGGACTCGATCAAATATGCGCGCCAGCATGGGCGCGAGGCGATCCTTGATTGTGAGCATTTCTTCGACGGCTTCAAAGCCAATCGCGATTACGCCTTGCAATGTGCGCGCACGGCGCACGAATCCGGTGCGCGCTGGATCGTGCTGTGCGACACAAACGGCGGCACGCTGCCCCATGAGATCGAAGACATCGTCAAACAAGTACTGCAATACGTTCCCGGTTCGCATCTGGGCATTCATACGCATAACGACACCGAGAACGCAGTCGCCAATACGTTTGCCGCTGTACGCGCCGGCGTGCGCCATATTCAGGGCACGCTGAATGGCTTGGGCGAGCGGTGCGGCAATGCAAACCTGTGCTCGATCATTCCCACACTTCTGCTGAAGGATGAATACGCGCAACGTTTTGAAATTGGCGTTACGCTGGACCAGCTCAAGGGCCTCAAGAAGATCAGCGCCACAGTTGACGAATTGCTCAATCACCGCGGCAATCGCCATGCGCCCTATGTGGGCGACAGCGCCTTCGCAACCAAGGCTGGCATTCACGCCTCCGCTGTGCTGAAAGATCCTCGCACCTATGAGCATGTCGAGCCTGAGAGCGTTGGCAATCTGCGGAAGGTGCTGGTGTCCGATCAGGCCGGTCGTTCGAACATTTTATCGGAGCTGGAGCGCCTCGGCGTGCAAATCGCCAAGGACGATCCGCGCGTTAATCGCTTGCTGGAGCAGGTGAAGGAGCGCGAGGCTCTGGGCTATGCCTATGAAGGCGCCGACGCTTCATTTGAACTGCTGGCCCGCCGCATGCTCGGCGAGGCGCCAAGTTATTTCGAGGTTGAGCGTTTCAGCGTCAACGTTGAACGTCGTCACAATTCTATGGGCGATCTGGTCAGCGTTTCGGAAGCGGTCGTGAAGGTGAAAGTTGGCGACGAGTTGCTGATCTCGGTTGCTGAAGGCAATGGGCCGGTGAACGCGCTCGATCTGGCGTTGCGCAAAGATCTTGGTCGCTACCAGCGGTATATCGAAGATCTTGAGCTACTCGATTATCGCGTGCGCGTGTTTCAGGGCGGCACGGATGCGGTGACGCGCGTACTGATCGAGTTTGGCGATTCAAAGGGTGCGCGCTGGTCCACAGTCGGCGTGTCCGCCAACGTGGTCGACGCCTCGTTCCAGGCGCTCATCGACTCGATAGAATACAAGCTTCTTAAAGCTGGCGCGTAAAGAAATCCGCGTTACAGACGCGGATCAAGTCCGGTGTCCAGCTCGCCACGGAGCTTCATTCTGGTTTGCGCCATCGCGTGCGCCTTGCGCAGCATCGGCACGGCGTCTTCAATACGCTCGCTGACCAGATAACGCACTTCAAGATCGTGGCGGATAAAGCCGTTGTTGCGCATGTGCGCAAATAGATCGAGCAGGGGGCGCCAGAAGCCGCCGACGTCGGCGATCAGCACCGGCTTGTTGTGCTGGTTCAGTTGCACCCAGGTGAGTTGTTCGACGAGCTCCTCCAGCGTGCCGATGCCGCCGGGCAAAGCGATGAAGGCGTCAGCCTCTTCAAACATCATGCGCTTTCGGGTGTGCATGTCGGGCACGACATGGACTTCCTGCGCCTCGTCGTAGCGATGTTCGCGGTTTTGCAGGAATTCGGGGATGATGCCGGTGACATGTCCGCCATGCTCCAGGACCGTGCGGGCTATAATTCCCATCAAGCCGTTTCCGCCGCCGCCATAGACGAGGCCGATGCCCTCATGGGCCAAAGCGCGGCCTAGGTTTTCGGCGGCGGCCTGGAAAATGGGGTCGGCGCCAGGGGAGGAACCGCAGTAAACGCATATCTTTCGGATGGTGCTCATGTTCAGCTTGCGTCCACATGACTGGAAGGGGTGAAGCCGCCAGCGACGCTCGCGGTTCCGTCTGATTCGCGTTTACTTGATCAAAGCGTTAAATTGTTACGGAACAACGATTGGTTTCGCCATGATTCCTTTGCGCAGCATTTTTACGTTCGAGCTTTCAAGAAGCCCGATTTTGTTGCTCGGCGTCGGCGCCGCCGCCGCAACGGCCATTGGCTTCGCGGCTTGGCAGCTCATGGAATCGCAGGTTCCCCAGCAGGCGGCGCTGTCCACTTCGGAGCCCGTAAGCCCGCCCGTAAGCCCGCCCGTTAGCCCGCCCGTTAGCGCGGCTGTGAGCCCTTCAATGAGCCCGGCGCCCGCCGAGGCTGTTCGCGAGACGAGCGCCCCGCCCGCAATCGCCCCGTTGGCGCTGCCCACGTTTGACGTCGTGCGCGTGGAGCCGGGCGGGGAAGCCGTCGTGGCCGGGCGAGCGGCGCCGCGATCTGAGGTGACTTTGCGCTCGGGCGAACGTTCGCTGGGGCAGGCCAGCGCCGATGCTGACGGCAATTTCGTCATCTTGCCGCAAACCTTGCCGCCCGGGGAGCATGTGTTGTCCCTGCGCGCCCGTCTTGGCGACAGGGAAGTCGCCTCGCAGCAAACCGTCACGATTGCGACGCCGCAGCGCGGATCCAGCGCAGCCATTGCGGCGATGGATGCGCCCAACCAGCCCACCAAAGTTCTCTCCAACACGGCCTCCAGCGTTTCGTCGCCGGGTGCTGGCGAGGGCGGGGACCGCTTGCGGATCGCCAGCGTTGAGGCGATGGCGGGCGGTGGTGCGTTCATGTCCGGGCAAGCCCCGGCCGGAGCCTCGATCCGGCTCTATTTGAACGATTCCTTCGTGGCCTCCGTCAGCGCAGGTGCGGACGGCAAATGGTCCGTGCGCATCGATCAGGGCATGACGCCGGGCGCCTATAATGTTCGAGCCGATATGATCGGGCCTGACGGCAAGCCAGGCGAGCGGGCGGAGGCGCCGTTTGATCTTCCGGCCTCGGCGCCGCCCGCCTTCGCGGCGCACATGAAGGACGAGAGTGCGCCCGGCGCCGCCGTGGTCGCCGATCTTCGGACGGCGCGGGTAGAGCGGGGCGACAGCCTGTGGCGCATCAGCCGCGTTATCTATGGCGAAGGTTTTCGCTACACTCAGATTTACGACGCCAATTCACGTCAGATCAGCAACCCCAACAAGATATTCCCAGGCCAGGTCCTGGTTGTTCCCAAGGTGGACTAAGCCTTTGCCTTGAGCGCCTGCCGCCGGCGCCGGTTGATTGCTAACACCTGCCTTTTACGGGTTACTTGCCCTTCGCTGAGGGGCGTCGGCTCTTGCGCGTGACGCATTGAGCGTGCGCGCGGGCTCCGTTGTGTTTATATGGGGGCGAATCCTTAACGCCCCGGCCGCCTTCACGGCCAAGAAAAGAAGCGTCGATGACCAATCCCCACGCCGCCCCTGCCCACCACGCCGCCGCCAAGGCTCCCCATTCTTCGCCCCATTCGTCCGACCAGAAGGCGCCTTTGGGCGCGCCTGCGCCCCATCGCCGCGAGGCGACGTTGTCGCAAACGGTCGTGCGGCTCTGGCCTTATGTGTGGTCGGACGATCGTCGTGATTTGAAGGCGCGCGTCGTCGCTGCGTTTTTCATGCTGTTGATCGCCAAGGTTCTCACGATCCTCATTCCCTATAGCTTCAAATGGGTGACTGACGTTATCGTTGATCCGGCGACCGCCAACGTGCCGCTGCCGGTGCTGCTTGCAACGCCTGTCGCGATCTGCGTGATCTACGGACTGCTGCGCAGCTTCATGCAATTCTTCACGCAGGCGCGCGATGCGTTGTTTGCATCGGTCGCCATGCACGCCGTGCGCCGGATGGCCAATGAAGTGTTCGTGCACCTGCATCAATTGTCGCTGCGCTTTCATCTGGAGCGCAAGACCGGCGGCTTGACGCGCGTTCTGGAGCGCGGTCGCGAGGCGATCCAGCAAATCGTGCGCATGAGCATTCTCACCGGGATACCGACGGTGGTGGAGTTTGCGCTTATCCTGGGCGTGTTTTTCTGGGCGTTCGACTGGCGCTATGCGCTGACCGTCGTGGTGATGATTGCGCTCTATCTTTGGTTCACGCGCGTGGCCACCGATTGGCGCATCCAGATCCGTCGCAACATGAATGAGAGCGACACCGACGCCAATGTGAAGGCTATCGACTCGCTGCTCAATTACGAGACGGTGAAGTATTTCGGCGCCGAGAAGCGCGAAGCCGAGCGTTATGATCGCTCGATGGAGCGGTACGAGCGGAATTCCGTGTCGAGCTACGTCTCGCTGGCGGTGCTCAATTCAGGCCAGGGCTTCATCTTCTCGATGGCGTTGATGGTGGTGATGATCCTGTGCGTGATCGACATCCGCGAGGGCCGCAACACCATCGGCGATTTCGTATTGTTGAACGGCCTGATGATCCAGCTCTACCAGCCGCTCAATTTCATGGGCATGGTCTATCGCGAGATCAAGCAGGCCATCATCGACATTGAAGCTATGTTCGACGTGCTGGGCCAGAACGCCGAAATCAAGGATCGCCCCGAGGCGAGGCCGCTCGCCATCGAGCAGGGCGCGATCAGGTTCGACAATGTGCACTTTGCCTACGATCCCGCGCGCCCGATCCTCAAGGGCGTGAGCTTCGAAGTGCCCGCCGGTCACACGGTTGCGGTGGTGGGTCCGTCTGGCGCCGGCAAGTCGACGATCTCGCGTCTGCTCTATCGTTTCTACGAGCCGCAAAGCGGCAGCATCACGATCGACGGCCAGAAGCTCGGCGACGTGACGCAGGAAAGCCTGCGTGGCGCCATCGGCATGGTGCCGCAGGACACAGTGCTGTTCAACGACACCATCGCCTACAACATCCGCTACGGCCGCTGGGAAGCGACCGAGGAGGAGGTCTATGAGGCTGCTCGGACCGCGCAGATCGACGATTTCATCCGCTCTTTGCCGAAAGGCTATGAGTCGCAAGTGGGCGAGCGCGGGCTGAAACTGTCGGGCGGCGAGAAGCAGCGCGTGGCCATCGCCCGCACCATTCTCAAGGCGCCACCGATCCTGCTGCTTGATGAAGCGACGTCGGCGCTGGATTCATTCACCGAGCGCGAAATTCAAACCGCGCTTGATCGCGTCGCCACCGGCCGCACGACGCTGGTGATCGCGCATCGCCTTTCGACCATTGTCAATGCGGATGAAATTCTGGTGCTGGATTCGGGTGAAATTGTCGAGCGCGGCAAGCACGATGACTTGCTCGCCAAAGGCGGGGTCTACGCCGCCATGTGGAACCGCCAGCGCGAAGTCGACGCAGCCGAAGAGACGTTGCGCCGCGCCGAAGCAGCGGAAGGTCGCTCGGTGCGGGTGGCCGTGCAGGATTGAGGCGGTAGAAGAAAGAGGCGCCGTTCTTTCCTTCTCCCGCTGGCGGGAGAAGGTGTCGCGCGAAGGGTTACGGATGAGGGCGCTTTCGGGTGTTGTAAGAGCCCTCATCCGACTTTTGCTGACGCAAACGTCACCTTCTCCCGCGTGCGGGAGAAGGAAGAAGCGCTAGAACTTCAGCGCCGGCATGTCGCCCATACCGGGCGGAGGCGCGATGCTCCTGAACTGTTCGTCGATCTGTTGCTGATCCAGCCTCTTCTCGCCAGATTTGTAGATCATCACCATTTGCGGGATCATGATGATGAGCGCCACCATGACCAGCTGGATACAGACGAACGGGATCGCGCCCATATAAATCTGGCCGGTGGTGACGGGCTCCATCGTCTTTCCGGTGACGCGGTCCTTGTATTTTTCCTTGGCGGCGACCGAGCGCAGGTAGAATAGCGCGAAGCCAAACGGCGGGTGCATGAACGACGTCTGCATGTTCACGCCCAGCATCACGCCAAACCAGATCAGGTCGATGCCGAGCTTGTCGGCGGCAGGCCCGAGCAGGGGGACGATGATGAAGGCGAGCTCGAAGAAATCGAGGAAGAACGCCAGAATGAACACAAGCAGGTTCACGAACACGAGGAAGCCAGTCTGGCCGCCGGGCAGGGTGGTCAGCAAGTGCTCCACCCATGTGTGGCCGTTCACGCCATAGAACGTGAGCGAGAACACACGCGCGCCGATCAGGATGAAGACCACGAAGGCCGACAATTTCAGCGTCGAATCCATCGCCTGCTTGGTCAGGCTGAGGTTGAGGCGCCCCTTTGACAAGGCCACCAGAAGCGCGCCTGCCGCGCCCATCGCGCCGCCTTCGGTCGGCGTTGCAATGCCTACGAAGATCGTTCCCAGCACAAGGAAGATCAGCCCGAGCGGCGGCACAAGCACGATAATGACCTGTTGGGTCATATTCGCCATCAGGCCAAGGCCAAACGCACGGTTGATCGTGGCCAGCGTATAGAGCACGCCTGTTGCTGCGAATGCGGCCCAGATCACCACATTGTCGGACGACATACTGGGCCGCAATACGCCTATGGCGCCTGCGATCAACATGCCCAGCAAGATTCCGAAACCGACGATCGCCAGGGTATTCACGCGCGGAGCGCCAGCAGTTTCGTTCTTCTTGCCGATTAAAGTGCGACCGAAGACGATCAGAGACAACGCTCCGGCCATCATCAAGCGGATTTTCTGATCCGGCGCGACGATGTCGGCGCCAAGAGCATTCGGTATCTTGATGACAAGCCAGATCAAGAAATAGAACAGCGGCACACCAAAAAGCAGCAGCGCGACGGAGGTCGTCACGTTCTGGCGTCTGGCGAAACGATCATCCTCGGGAATGTTGCGAGCGTCCAGCGGCAAGGCCGGCGCTGCGTCGGGCTTAACGATCGTGATGATGAAGATGTAGCCGGCGTACAATGCGGCCAGCAGGATGCCGGGAATGAACGCACCCTTGTACATATCGCCGACGGAACGACCCAGCTGGTCCGCCAGCACGATCAGCACCAGAGACGGCGGAATGATTTGCGCCAGCGTGCCGGAAGCGGCGATCACGCCCGAGGCCACGCGCCGGTCATAGCCGTAGCGCAACATGATCGGCAGCGAGATGAGTCCCATCGAGATCACGGAGGCCGCGACGACGCCGGTGGTGGCGGCAAGCAAGGCGCCCACGAAGATGACCGCAAAAGCAAGACCGCCGCGGACGGGGCCAAACAATTGGCCGATGGTGTCGAGCAAATCCTCAGCCATGCCGGAGCGTTCGAGAATCAGCCCCATGAAGGTGAAGAACGGAATCGCCAGAAGCGTCTCGTTGTTCATCACCCCGTAAACACGTTCGGGCATTGCTTGAAGGAGCGGCCAGTCGAGGCTGATCGATCCATTGGAAAACGCCGCCAGCTCGACGCCGACGACGAAGAACACCAGCCCTACGGCAGAAAGTGAGAAGGCCACCGGATAGCCCAGCAGCAAGAACGCGAAAAGCGCTACGAACATGATTGGAGCCATGTTCTGTGCAATGAATTCGGTCATGTTCGCCTCATGCAAACGTGAAAAAAAAGAAATGTTATTCAGGTGCGTGAGCGCCGCCGGATCCGGGCGTCGGATTATCAATCAGGCCGCGCATGAAGGCGACGCGTTTGATGAGTTCCGAAACGCCTTGCGCCAGCAGCATTGCAAAGCCCAGCGGAACCAGCAATTTTGCAGGCCACACGATGAGCCCACCGGCGCTGGATGACATTTCGCCCGAGGCGAAAGAGCGCATAAAAAACGGAACCCCGAGCCACAACATCAGCAGGCAGAGCGGGATCAGGAACAGCATATGGCCGAGCACGTCGATCCAGTTGCGCACATTCTGCGACAGGCCGGCGGTGACGATGTCAATGCGGATGTGTTCGTTCTTCTTCAGAGTATAGGCGGCGCCCAGCAAAACGACGGCGCCAAACAGGTACCATTGCGCCTCAAGCCACGCATTGGAACTGCGGTTAAACATATAGCGTTGAAGCGCATTACCGGAAGAAACGAGAACCGCGACCAGCACCAGCCACATCATGGCTTTGCCTATCGCTTCGCTGAACCAGTCAATACCCCTGCTGAGGCCAAGCATTAGCGACATAGAACCCCCTCTTTTGTGAGACATCCGGACCCCTCAGTCCGTAGTCTGGCTCTAGTAACATCAACGGATGGCTCTCGCTAGTCAGGGTTTACAAAAGGTTTCACGTCGCATGGTGTAAAGCCCTGAACCGACGATGAGCGCGATGCCAACTAACGCAAGCGCATCAGGCACATGACCCCAGACGATGAACCCGAAGAAAATGGCGACAGGCACGCCGATATAGCGAAGCGGCGAGACGACAGAAGCTTCCGCCTGGCGATAGGCCTGGATAATTGCATAATTGCCGAGGGCCACCGTGACGGCGGCGCCCAGCAAAAAGCCCCATGTCGCAACATCTGGCGCGCGCCAGTGCTCGAAAGGCGCCAGCGCCAGACCAGCTCCCGTGCTGCCCAGCGTCGTCGCCAGCGTCACCATCGGCGAGGGGACGGAGGCGGGAATGGTGCGTGTGGTCAGATCGCGCGCGGCCACAAGAAAGGCGGCCAGCAAGGCCAGTCCCATCGCGATGTCAACGCCGTCCAGCGAGGGGCGCACGATGAGAGCGACGCCGGCAAAGCCCGCGAATACGGCGGCCCAGCGCGATGGTCCGACGCTTTCGCCCCGGAAGGCGGCAATGGCCGTGATGATGATGGGCGCCGCTTGCAGGACGCTAAACACATTGGCGAAGGGCGCCATGCTCAACGCGGTCACATAGCTCAGGATCATGCAGGTCTCGAACAACGTCCGCTGCAACACGCGCTTCTGCGCCAGCGCGCGAAAATGCCTCATGCCGCCGTTCACGCTCAAGAGAGTGAGGATGATGGAAACCGCGATCAGTCCGCGCGTGGCGAGCACCTGCGAGACGGGCAGGGTCTGCGTGGCTGACTTCATCAGAACGTCAGTGGTGGTGAAGCAAGCCACCGCGCCCACCATTGCGATCATGCCCCGACGATTGGCGGCGACAAGATTGGTGACGAGATGCGTGTTCAAAGCGCGCGCCAATCGCTTGAGGCGCGCAGGTGGTCACCCACCCGTCACGCTCATATGACGCCCAACGGCGGGCGCGCTGGCGGTGCGGTCGATGATGAAATCGTGGCCCTTGGGCTTGCGCAAAATGGCGCGCTCGATTTCGGCGTTGAGAAGATCGTTGTTTTGGCTGGAGCGCAAAGGCGCGCGCAGATCGGCGGCGTCCTCCTGGCCGAGGCACATGTAAAGCATGCCGGTGCAGGTGACGCGGACCCGATTGCAGCTTTCGCAGAAATTATGGGTGAGCGGCGTGATGAAGCCGATCCGGCCGCCGGTCTCCTTCACGCGCACGTAACGGGCAGGACCGCCGGTCTGGTAATCGCTGCCCTCCAGCGAGAATTCTTCCGCAAGCTGCGCCTGCACGCGGTTGAGCGGCAGATATTGATCGACGCGATCAGCGTCGATTTCGCCCAGCGGCATCACCTCAATAAAGGTGAGGTCCATCCCGCGACCATGCGCCCAGCGCACCATCGAGGGGAATTCGTCTTCGTTGACGCCGGCCAGCGCCACGGCGTTGATCTTGACGTCGAGGCCGGCGGCCTGCGCGGCGTCAAGGCCGGCCATGACCTTCGACAGATCGCCCCAGCGTGTGACGGCGCGAAACTTCGCCTCGTCCAGCGTGTCGAGCGAGACGTTGATGCGCTTGACGCCGCAAGCAGCAAGCTCCTTGGCGAAACGGGCAAGCTGCGAGCCGTTGGTGGTGACGGTAAGCTCTTCCAGCGCACCGCTGTCCAGATGGCGCGAGAGGCCCTGAAACAGCTTCATGATGTCGCGACGCACCAAGGGCTCGCCGCCGGTGATGCGCAATTTGCGGGTGCCGCGCGCTACGAAGGCGCTGCACAGCCGATCCAGCTCTTCGAGCGTCAGCAGGTCCGATTTGGGCAGGAAATTCATGTCCTCAGACATGCAATAGACGCAGCGGAAATCGCAACGATCCGTCACCGAGACGCGCACATAGGTGATTGCACGGCCGAACGGGTCGATCAGGGGCGCCATTTTGCCGGGCGCGGAGGGCTGGGCTGCGTGGATGTTCATCGACTTATTATATACGTGGGAATACAGCGCTTGGCGAGAGGCGCGTTGTCGGTCTCAAGAAAAAGGCCGCCCGGTGGGGCGGCCTGATCGAGAACGCTCGCCGAGGGCGGCTTTTAGCGGAGCACGACGACGCGGGCGCCGACGCGCACGCGCTCATAGAGGTCCGTCACGTCTTCGTTTGTCATCCGTATGCAGCCGGAGGAGACTGCCTGGCCGATGGTGTCGGGCTCGTTTGAGCCGTGGATGCGGTAAAGCGACGAGCCAAGATACATAGCGCGGGCGCCGAGCGGGTTTTCCGGTCCGCCCTTCATATAGCGCGGCAAATCGGGACGGCGCTTCAACATCTGCGGCGGGGGCGTCCATCCGGGCCATTCGGCCTTGCGGGTGACCGATTTCACGCCGCCCCATTCAAAGCCGGGACGACCGACGCCGACGCCATATTGCACGGCCTTGCCATCCTGCATCACGAAGTATAGCCGGCGCTCTTTGGTTGAGATGACGACGGTCCCGGGGGCATAGCTCTGCGTGAATAGCACGACTTGACGGGGAATGGCCGATTGCTGCGGACGGCTGCTGAAGTTGTTGAAGCCGCCTCTGTTGAAGGAGGCCGAGAAAAACTCGGCGGCGCTTTCCTGAGCCTGCGCATTGGCTGTGAACAAGCTGCCGACGACAGCTGCAGTGAATAACGATGCTTTGAGAAACGACATGGCGCATCCTGAAACGTAGCGCGACGCGCGAATGATCATAATGCGTCGCTTTGATGAGAGTGATCGCACCTTGCAGGCAGACGACGCAACCTGTTCACGGAGGAATTGATCGACGGCGCGAAGGGTCTTTGTCAGCTGTTGCATCGCTGCAACACAGGCGAGGCCTTAAAGCCCCGCCAATGGCGCTCTATTGTCCGCTTCCCGTCCGGCGTCAGCACGCGCGAAGCGTGCGCTCCACCGGCATACCAAAGGCGGGGCGCAGGGCGATTCCAATCCAGTTGCCGGGCAGGGCGCACAAAATCCAGAGCCAGCCATGCAGGCTGCCGGAGGCGACGCCGCTGAAGAACGCGCCGATGTTGCACCCATAGGAAATGCGCGCGCCATATCCAAGCAACAGCCCACCGATCACGCTGGCCACGATCTGCCCCGTGGGGACGCTCAGCGTCGGCCTGAACTTGCCAGCAAAAGCAGCGGCGACGAACGCGCCCAGAATCAAGCCAAAGTCCATCACCGAGGTGACGTCGGACAGAACGCTGGAGGCCAGCGCATTGCGCGACCAATCGTCAGACCACGACGCCCATTGGGCGACGTCAACACCCAGCGTCTGCAACGTCTTGGCGCCCCAGAGCGCGAACGCTGCTGTGATGCCCCAGGGACGCCCGGCCAGCGCAAGAGTGGCGAAATTCAGCGTCGCCAGCAGCGCGGCGCCCGCCAGCAATGGCCAGGGACCACGCAGCAGGACCGAGCCCAATGGCGCCTCTGAACGGGTGAAGACAGGATCGAGCTTGCCGTGGGCGCGCAATTCAATCGCGCGGGCCCCGAGCCAGATCAGCCCGAAGATTGCGAGGTTAAGGGCCAAAGCTGGCGCAAGCCCCAGCGAATCCACCAGGGAGATCGGCGGCAGCGACGGCAAGGCCTGCCAATAGGACAGATGCGCCACGCCGATCAGCGAGCCGATGATGAAGAAAACAAGCGTCAGCACCATGCGCGTGCTGCCGCCGCCGACCGTGAACAGCGTTCCCGAGCCGCAGCCGCCGCCCAATTGCATGCCAATTCCAAACAGGAACGAGCCGATTGCGACAGAAACGCCTGCGGGCAGCACGAAGCCGCCCACAGGTTGACCAAAGATCTGCCCCAAAGCCAGCGCCGGGAAGAACAGCGCCACCGCTATTGCCAGCATCGCCATCTGCGCGCGCACGCCGGCGCTGCGCCCATCGGCCATCAGCACGCGGAACGCGGCGGTGAATCCGAAGCTCGCATGATAGAGCGTAAGGCCCAGCGCAACGCCCACCACATAGAGCGCCGCCATGCGCGGACCCTGCGTTTGCGTGACGACGATTCCAAGCGCGATGATCGCCGCCAGAGCGGCGACGACCGTGCGATTGCGGGCGCTCGAAGGCGCGGTTGGCGCTGACGACATGTTGGCTTCAAGCCTTGATGGTTAGGGCTGAATGATGCGCTTGGCGCGCTCCACGACTTCCGGTGAGGTCGCGAAGATGCTTGTCACGAGAGCCTGCACCTTTTCGCCTGAACTGGGGCTGATGTCGATGCGAGACTTCTCGGCGTCGGCCTTGAAATCAGGATCGTTGAAGGTCTTGTCCAGCGCGGCGCGCAAGATTTTCACCTGCGCATCGGGCGTGCCCGGCGGCAGAATGTAGGGGCGGCCAAACACCTGCTGGCTGACCACAAGCTCCGCCGCTTTTCTGTCGATGTCGTCCTTGATGAACTTCCACATCGGCGGTGCGCCGAGACGTGTGACTTCCGCTTCCTCGTCGAGCGCGGTTTGAACCAGCACGTTGATCTTCTTGTCGCGCAGCCAGTCGGGACGCTGCGATTTCAGGCTCGACCAGTCGAGGCCGCACATGCCGTCCACTTCGCCGCGCTCAATGGCCAGAAATACGTCGACCGTGCCCTTGTAGCCGCTGATGACGTCGATCTGCGCCCCGGCGATATTCTTCATCATGAAGGAATAATCGCGGGTCGAGCCGCCGGCTGCGCTGGCGCCCATGATCGACTTGTTTTTCTGGGCGTCCTCGAAGGTCTTGATCTTCGAATTCGCCGCTGTGACGCAGACGCGGGTGCCGCTGTCGGCGCTGCCCAGATAGATAAATTTGGTGGGGTCAAACAGCGTCTGCGGCTTGGGGTCCAAAATCGGTCCGATGATGACGCCGGGAAAAATTGCGCCAATCCATGTGCCGTCCTTGGGGGCGGTGGTGTACATGGCCGCCGCCGCAGTGCCGCTGCCGGCGCCCAATTGGTTGCGCGGCACGATATTGGGCGCGCCGGGGATGTGCTTGCCCATGTGGCGACCAATGGAACGGGCGTAGACGTCATAACCGCCGCCAACATCGCCGCCGATGAGAAGGGTGATCGTCTTGCCAGCGTAGAAGTCGGCGCTCTGGGCGTGAAGCGGCTGCGCCGCCACAAGGCCTGCGGCCAGACCAGCGGTGGCGCAAAGCGCAGTGAGTGTTCGATTTGAAGTGCTCATTAGGTCTCCCTCCCTGGAGCTTGAACGCCCCGTTCTAGGCGGAAGATGGTGAGCCAGACAACCCGGCGCGGCATGATTCCCAAACTTCCGGGAGCGTGGCGGTGTGGCGTTGGGACGTCTACGCCTCGCGTTGGTGTTTGTTCCGGGATCCAGATAGGTTCCCAAAAATAGACAATCAGAAAAAACGACAGGGAGTGAAACATGTCAGCAACGCGCGACGGTATTGAGCCGAAGCTGTTATTTTCCGGGCTTACCCGCTTTTACGACCACGCGATTCCCCTTTCGTGGGTGATCGTGCGGATCGCGGTGGGCCTTAATCTGGCGATTCATGGCTGGGGCAAGATTGGCCGCAGCGGCGGGCCAGGGCAATTGCTGCAAAAGCTCCCGCAATCAGCTGCAATCGGCGACGAAATCACGTTCGTTCTGATGCTGATCGAGTTTGTAGGCGGAATTTGCATCACGATTGGTCTGTTTACGCGCTTCTGGGCCGCCGCAGCTGCTGTCGAGATGGGCGTTCTGACGTTTTATCTCTATTGGGGCAACGGTTACGGCTGGCTCGCGCGCGGATACGAATACACGCTGATGTGGGGCCTGGTGCTGTTTGCCGTCGCGCTGCGCGGAGGCGGGCCGATCTCGCTTGACCGGCGTCTGGGACGCGAGCTTTAGTCTGGTCGCTTAAAGAGGCGCTGGCGCGCAATACGCGCCAGCGTTCGGGGCATTCAGCGTTCAGGCGCCTGCGCTCAGAATCGCCTTGGCCTTGTTGCTGGCGAACAGGTTCACAACAACGGACACAACCAGAGTGCCGGCGGCGAGAAGCTGCAGGTTCTGATTGTAGGGGAACGAGGTCGCGAAATAATTCGCCACCATGATGAGAATCGAAACGACGCCAAAGAACATGGCGGCTTTCGCCATCCCGTCCATCTTCGCGGCGCTCTCCTGGGCGCTCTTCATGCGGTCTGTGATGCCGCTGGCGATCTGCGCCTGCAATTCCAGTTCCTTATAGTTCTCGCCGAACATGGTTTTCTTATCCGTATCAGACAGGTCAGCCATCGAAATCCCTCCCATCGCTGCTTCTCAGCGACCGGAGCATTATACACGAATACGAGATTATACACCCGTATTTTTTCGGGTATGCCGAGCGTCTCCCATAGCCGGACGCAGTTCCTCCCAGCAGATGAAAATCGAAAAATCTACTTGTTAAATAATTAGTTACGTAATTTATCCGTTAAATGCCCGTTGGTAATTGATCGTTGCCCATAATGTTACTGAGCCGATCCGAATACCTGTTCATGATCGCGTGACCGGTTGCTGTCAGTGTGAGTTGCTTTGATC
>CANJPM010000009.1 GCA_947476075.1 Beijerinckiaceae bacterium | reverse complement strand
ATGACCGATTACGTCGCGCGCAGATTGGTCGAGCGCCAGCTCGCGCTCGCCGCCGACCGCACGCCCTTGCCTGCGAACAAAAAAACCTTGCCTGATAAAGAAGCCGCTGACCCGCAAGCCGAACTTGCGTCCGCGCAATCCCCCGCTCCGGCGCAGGTTACGCAAACACAGGTTATGCAACCGCCTGGAAGGCGCCGAAGCCTCTTTGCATCGGGCCTTTTATTCACGATCGAGCTTCTGGGATCGATCGCCCTGTTTGTGCTGGTGGCGGGCGCTGCCTATCTGGCGTGGCACGTGGGCGTGACCTGGTGGGTCACGCGCTTTGCGCAGCTGGGGTGAGCGAAACCCCGCCTAGAACGCAATCGCGCCCAAATCCGTCACGTGATGGGCGCCGTGCGCGCTGTCCAGCGACATGCCGCGCGCGCGGGCCTCAATGCTCCAGCCGTCTTCGGTCTTCACAAATCGATACAGATGATACGCCGCGCGATGCAGCGGCGTGCCCGGCACGGCTGAGGCGGACGCCACGCCAATGCACGGAATGGCGCGCGCGCCAGCGATATGTTTGACCTGCAGCCGATGGTTGTGGCCATGGATCACCAGCTCGGCGCCATGGCGCGCAAGCAGCGCCTCCAATTGGCGCGCGTCGGTGAGCCCGCGCCCAAAGCCTGCGCCGTCTTGCGTTGGCGGATGATGGATCATCACCACGCGCATCAGTCGGTTCTCGCCCGCCGCGTCCAGAAGGGCGCCCAGCGCCTCGCGCTGCTCCGGCCCCAGCCGGCCCGAGGCCATGAACGGCGCCGTTGGAACGCCGGACGAAATGCCGATCAGCGCAATCTGGCCGCGTACGCGCAGATAGGGAAAGCGGGTGTGCGCCTCGCCGTCGCTTGAGCACCAGGGCGCAAAGGTTTCGTTGATCCATGGCACGTTCGCGCGCACATAGGCGTCGTGATTGCCAGGCGTAAAACTGACGTCGCCGGGATCTCCCAGCGTTTCGAGCCAGGCTTTTGCGATGGGAAATTCGGTCGGCAGGCCAATGTTCATGACGTCGCCCGTCATGGCGATATGATCGGGCGCGTGCGCCCGCATGTCAGCGACAATCGCATTCAGCGCCTCCATGTTGTGGATGTGCGCGCGGCGCTTCCAGTTCATGTAGCCGGTGAAACGCTTGTTCAAAAGCTCACGCCGCAGAAAATGCGGAATGGGGCCGATGTGGGCGTCGGAGAGATGGGCGAGGAGAAAGCTGGTCACGGATCAGGTTTGGCGGGGGAGCGTGGCGAGGTCAAGGGCCGAGCGCGGCCGAGGCTAGGCGCCGCCAATCAAGATGCCCGCCGCCAGAACGATCACGCCGCCCACGACCACCTGGAACGCAGCCTGCAAGAACGGCGTGTCCATATAGGTCGCGCGAATCCATGCGATGATCCACAATTCGATCACCACGATCAGCCCGGCGATGCCGGTCGCGATCCAGAACGCATTGGCCCACGCATCAGGCACCAGATAGGGCAGGGTGTGGAAAATGCCGCCCAGCGTCGTCATGGCGCCCGAGATCACTCCGCGCAGCCATGGCGAGCCGCGCCCGGTCAGCGAGCCGTCGTCGGACAGGGCTTCGGCGAAACCCATGCTGATGCCTGCGCCGATGGAGGCGGCGAGCCCGACCAGAAACGTCTGCCAATTATTTTGCGTCGCGAAAGCGGCGGCGAACAGCGGCGCCAGCGTCGAGACCGAGCCGTCCATCAGACCCGCCAGTCCCGGCTGCACATATTGCAGCAGGAACATACGCTTGCGGGTGGCGTTTTCTTCATCGAGCGCGGATTCGGTGAGGTGGGCGCGCTCCAGCTTGCTGGCGGTGCCGGCATGGCTCTTTTCAACCTCGGCCAGATCGCCCAGAAGCTTGCGGATATTGACGTCGCGCGTCTGCTCGGCGGCGCGCTGGTAGAAGCGCTGCGCCTGAAACTCCATATTCTCGGCTTCCTTGCGGATCGTGTCGAGCGACAGGTTTTTGGACAGCCAGACCGGGCGGCGCTTGAGGAACCCTTTCACATCCTCGCGGCGGATGGGGGGAAGGTTGGGCCCAAAGCGCTGCTCATACATGTCGAGTAATTGATGCCGGTGGACTTTTTCCTCGTCGGCCATTTCCTCGAACACTTTGGACGAGGAGGGATAGCGCTCGGCCAGATCTTCGGCAAATGACATATAAATCCGCGCGTCTTCCTCCTCGGAGGAGATGGCGACGGCGAGAATTTCGCGCTCGGTGAGCTCGGCAAAGGTCTTCAAGGAAAGCTCCGGAAAGGCTTGGGGCGACAGCCTTGGGACTGCGGCGCGCGGACAGCATCATGGAATAAATTAAGTTAGAATGCTTCTAAAGCGGCAAGAGGCGGATTTCCACCCCTGCGGTCGAGCTATTCTCGCCGTTTGACCGCAGACCCGTTTCAGGAGCAGGTCTAGCCGGGATGAAATGGCTCTGAAAGATGTTTTGATGCGATTTGAGCGGATCAGCGCGCGGTTGATACACATTTACTTCCGTTTTGCGCGGCCGATGACGCTTGGAGTGCGCGCCATCGTGGCGGATGCTGACGACCGCATTCTGCTGGTGCGTCACACTTATATCTCGGGCTGGCACCTGCCCGGCGGGGGCGTGGAGGCGGGCGAGTCGATGCTCGAGGCGCTGGCGCGCGAGGTCGAGGAAGAGTGCGCCGTGCGGATGCGCTCGCCCGCGCGCCTGCACGGGATGTATTTCAACCAGGCGGCCTCGCCGCGCGATCATGTAGCTGTCTATGTGATGCGCGATTTCGAGGTGCTGGGCGTGCGCGCGCCTGACCGCGAAATTCTGGAAGCCGCCTTTTTCTCCCGTCACGCCCTGCCTCAGGGCGTGACCCGGGCGACGCTGGCGCGCCTGGCCGAGGCGCTCGACGGGGTCCCGGCGTCGTCCTGTTGGTGAAATTTGCCATAGGGCGTATCTGGCACTAGTGAAGCTGCATGAGCCCGCTTGAGAAATTGCCCCACGCGCCCGATCTGCCAGCTTTAGGCTTGCGGCCGCTGCACCCCTCGGACCTGCCGCAGATCGAGAAACTCGACGAGCGCGCCTTTGGGCCGGGACGCTTCGCGCGCACCGCCTATCGCCTGCGCGAGGGCGTGGCGCCCGATTTCACAATGTCCTATGTGGCGCATGTGGGCACCTTGCTCGTGGGCTCCAATATTATGACGCCGGTCAAATGCGGCGATTCCGATTTGATGTTGCTCGGCCCGCTGACGGTAGAGCCGGCTTTCCGCTCGCGCGGCATTGGCGAGGCTTTGGCCATGCGCTCAATGGCCGCCGCCCGCAATGCCGGCGGCAAGCTCGTGTTGCTGGTGGGGGACGAGCCCTATTACAGCCGCTTTGGCTTCAAGCGCGTCCCGCCCGGACGCCTTGCAATGCCCGGCCCGGTCGATCCGGCGCGCGTGCTGGTGTGCGAACTGGCGGAGGGCGCGTTCGAGGGCGTTGCGGGGATTGTCCGCAAGGGTTGAGGGTACAATCTCGACGTCATGGCGGCGAAGGCCGCCATCCACGGCATGCTGTTTACTCGATCCCTATCGTGGGTCCCGGCGATCCCGGGATGATGAGCTAAACCCGCCGCCGTCTGCTCTCCCACAACCACCCCGCCAGCACGCTGCCCATCAGCGCGAGCAGGCCCAGAAAGCCTGCGGCGAGCGGCGCGATTCCAACGCCTGTCACGACGCTGGCGCCTGTGCGTTTGATCCCGACGTAATCCTGGCCGCCGAAGGAAACCCCCTCGCGCATGGCGACAAAGCGCGGCAGCGCGATGGAATCGCCCTCGCCAGCGGAGATGCGGCGGATTGTGCCGCCACTGGCTTCCGCCAGCGGCCTCAATCGGTCCAGCGTTGAGACGACTTCGCGGAATTCGCGCGGGTTTTCGACGCCGACGTTGACGAGGGCGGTGCGCTCGCCGTCGCTGATCGTGTAGAGCCCCAATTCCTCGACACGCAGGCTGGCGCGCGACAGGCCGGGCTCTGCGGGCGCCAGCGTCACGTTCCGTCGCGCGCCTGAGGGGCTGCGCAGGCTGATCGCGGGCGTCTCAAGTTTCAGGCTCTGGCGCTCAATCGAAATCTCCTGGCCCCGCGCGCTCGCGCGCAAAGCTTCTTCCTCAAGCTCGGGTTCTTTCATCAACCAATGGGCCACGCGGCGCAGCAATTCGAGGTGCGGCCCGCCGCCCTGAAAATTGCGCGCCCAAAGCCACATCTGATCGGTCAGCATCAAGGTCACGCGGCCCTTCTCCTCGCGTGACAACACAATCAGCGGATTGTCTCCAACGCCCGTCATCACAGGATGCCCGCGCGTGAGATCTGCGCCCACTTGCCGGAACCATTCGCTCCATGCCGGCGGATCCTGATCGGCGCCAGGCAGCCCGCGCGTGACCGGATGACGCTTGCCGATGTCGCTGACTTTGGCGCGAAACGGGCGCTCGATAATCCGCCCGTCGGGGCGCGCGGGCGCGATCTTGCCAAGCGGCGAATAGAACAGGCCGTCGGGGCCGGAATAATCAGGGCCGGCGGCGATCAGCAGCGCCCCGCCTTCGCGCACATAGCGCACGATGTTTTCAAAATAGACCGGCGGCAGGACGGTCTGGTTTGAATAGCGGTCAAAGATAATGAGATCGAATTCCCGAATTTTGCGTCCAAACAGATCGGCGGTGGGAAAGGCGATCAATGAGAGTTCGCTGATCGGCGTGCCGTCCTGTTTTTCCGGTGGGCGCAAAATGGTGAAGTGGACCAGATCTACGTTTGCGTCCGCCTTCAGCAAATTGCGCCACGTGCGCTCGCCCGAATGGGGTTCGCCCGAGACGAGCAGCACTTTCAGCTTGTCGCGGATGCCCTCAATCGTCGCCACCGCCTTGTTGTTGATGGGCGTGAGTTCTCCCTCCAGCGCAGGGGTTTCCAGCTCGATGACGTTTGGTCCGCCATGCTCGATGCGAACCGCCACGCGCACCAGGGCGCCAGAGCGCGTGCGCATCCGCGCCACCGGCTCGCCATCGCGGCGCACGATCAGATCAATGGGATCGTTGCGCCCGGCGGTGTCATGCACGCGCACGACAATCGTCTGGTCCTTGCCCACAAGGCCGAAGCGCGGCGCCTCGATCAGCTCGATGCGTCGGTCGCGCTCCCCCGCTCGCCCGATGATGAACGCATGCACGGGCGCCTTGAAACCAAGTTCCGCCACGCGCGCGGGCACATCGTGAACGATTCCGTCCGTTATGAAAATAGCGCCGCCGACGCGTTCAGGGGGCACGTCGGCCAGACCGTTGGCGAGCGCGCCAAACAGGCGGGTGCCATCGGCCTGCGCGTCATTGGCGCCTGCCTCCACAATGCGTGTTTCAATATCGCCAAGCGCGCCAAGAGCTTTTTCAACCTGCGCACGGGCGGCGTCAGTCTGCGCGCCGCGCTCGCCAATGGTCTGGCTGCCGCTGCGGTCAACGACGATTGCGACAATCTCCTTCAACGGCTGACGATCTTCGCGCACAAGGGCGGGATCGACGAGTGCAAACAAAATAAGTGCGAGGCCGAGAGCGCGCAGCCATGCGCCGCGCGCGCGCGTCCAAAAGCTCAAAGCCACAACGATCACGGCGCCAAACGCCAGCATGAGCAGCAAGGGCGTCGGCAGAAGCGGCGAGAGCGCGATATTGAACTGGGACATTTACAGCCCCAGCCGTTCGAGAAGATCGCGCACGTGCACCTGATCGGATTTGTAATTCCCGGTCAGCGTATACATCACAAGATTGACGCCGCCCCGTATCGCCATTTCGCGCTGACGGTTTGTGCCCGGCGTGAGCGGATAAAGCGGTTGTCCTGCTTTGTCGGCGGCCCACGCGACGGCCAGATCGTTGGACGTGATCACGATGGGCGACACGCTGTCGCTGGCCCGTGCAGGTCGTTGCGCGCGATCGTCGCCGCCAGCAGGCAGCGCCTCGATCCATGTCTGGCCAATTGCGGTACGGCCCACAAACGAATCGAGTAGATAAAACGTTTTCGTCACCACATGATCACGCGGCACAGGCTCAAGTTCGGGTACGTCCACTCCCGCCAGCAATTGACGAAGCCACGCCGTTTCGGGCGTAGGCGCCCCGCCTGGCCGCTGATTCAATGCGTCGCGCGTGTCGAATACGATAGTGCCGCCCTCTTTCATAAAGGCGCCGATACGGCTGACGGCGACGGCGTTTGGCTGCGGGCGCTCGGGTACGATGGGCCAATAGATCAGTGGATAAAAGCTCAGCTCGTCGCGCGCCGGATCAACGCCCACAGGCTCGCCCGGCGACAAGGCCGTGCGTGCAGCCAGCGCGCGCGACAATGTTGCAAGGCCCAAACGGGAGGCCTCATCCACGCGCCCATCCCCGGTGACGACATAGGCAAGCCTCGTGCGCAATGCCGATTCATAGGCCCGGTTTGAAGATGCTTCCTGTGCAATCGCAGAGCCGGGCGCGAGCGCGAAAGCCGCGCCCGCCAGCGCCAGCAATGCAAGACCGGCGGCCGCGCGTTTGGCGCGCGCCGGCGAACGCAGGCCGCCCGCCACATAGAGCGAGGCCAAAGCATCGGCGAGAAACAGCAGGAACGCCAGTACGATTAGCGCAGGGCGCAGGTCAATCGGCGCGACAGGTTGCAGTGCTTGCGCGTTTAGCCCCATGGCTGCGTAATCGGCTGGGGAAAGATCGGCATCGGCTTTGAGCGTGTTGACGGCGGTCATGGAATCCATCGGGCCATAAAATCCGGGCGGATGGTCTGCGCTTGCAGGTCCGTTGAAATCGCGCGCAATCGGCTTGGCGGTGAGGGGCGGATCGCCAAGCGCGCCAAAACCGTCAAGCGTGCGCGCCGGCGCCATTGTTTGAGCGCGCACGGATGCTTCCGCGTTTGACGTGCCGGAGGCCTCGCCCTTTGCGCTTTCCGCCGACAAGGCGACAGTGCGGCGCAGAATGTCCACGAACAGGCCCGACAACGGCAGATTCGACCATGTAGTGTCGGCGGTGACGTGCACCAGCACAATGGCGCCCTTGCCGCGTTTGGTCGCAGTAATCAACGGCGTGCCGTCATCGAGCGCCGCCCATGTTTTGGCCGCGAGGCCCGGCTCCGGTTCGGCCAGAACCTGCCGTCCCACAGTCACTTCTTCGCGAATGTCGAGACCGTAATAAGGTGAGCCTGTCTCGAACGCCGCCAGCTTGCGCGGATTGTCCCACGACAAGGCGCCGCCCAGCACGCGTCCGCCGCGCCGCAGCCGCACCGGCACGAGATCATCGCTGGATGAGGCAAGCCGCGTTCCGGCAAAGCGCAGCAGCACGCCGCCGTCTTCGACAAAACGCGTCAGGCGCTCTTTCACCGGCCCCGCGACCACCCCAACGTCGGCCAGCACGATCATGGACGGCTGGTCGTCGAGCGCGGCCATGATGGGATCGCGCGCGCCGCTTGCATTGCGCGGCTCGCGCACGTCTGCGAAAGGCGCCAGAGCGCGCGTCAGATAATAGCTGGGCGAAAGCAAGGGCTGCGCAAGATCGACCGGCACGCCGGAGACAATGTCGACGCGCCTCCGCTTCCAGCGTGAGTCAAGCAGGCCTATGGCGCCCGCTGTGCGCTCCTGATCAATCTCGATGCGCGCAATCTCGTTGCGTAATTGCGTTGGCATGTCGAAGCGGGCTGTCGTGGTTCGCCCGGCGCCAAAGTCAAAGCGCGTCTCGCCAATCGAAAGGCCTTTGAGGTCGTAAGCGCGCACAAGTCCCTCCCCGCGCGCGCGGGAATCGGTACGCGCCAATTGCGCTTCAAGGCCGGAGGCGGCGTTCTCAAACGAGACGATGGCCGCTGGCGTGCGGGCGCCGCTGACAACGCGCAGCGATCCGGTTTTGGTGGCCTCTTTCAAGCCGTCGGCGAAAGCGCGGGCCTCGCCCATCGCCAATCCATCTGCGATCCACAACACTTCAGCGTCGGGGTAGGACGCGGTGAATTTGGCGATCGGCGCCAGGGTCGTCATACGGTCTGGCGTATAAGGCGCGGGCTTCAAAGCGCGCAATCGCTCCATGATGCGGGCGGGATCGGCGGTCGTGATGTCGCGGGCGCCTTCCGATGTCGCCAGCACCGCGCCCGGCCGCCCCTGCCGCGCAGCGTTTGCAATCGCGTCATTGGCGAGCGCGACGCGCTGCTCCCAATCAAGCGCGGACGGCCAGCCATTGTCGAGCGCCACCAGCAGCGGGCCGGAGCCGTTCACGCTTTTGGCGGGCGGATTCCAGATCGGCCCCGCCATAGCCAGAATGATCGCGGCCGCCAAAGCCATGCGCAGCAGCAATAACCACAACGGCGTGCGCGCGGGCGTTTGTTCGCGCGGGCTGAGATCAAGAATTAAACGCAGCGGCGGAAACGCGATCTGGCGCGGGCGCGGCGGCGTCACGCGCAGCAGGCGCCACAGAAGAGGGAGCAGAACAAGCGCGCCCAGAACAAGCGGCGCGGCAAAAGCAAGCGGGAGACCAGGCATCAGCGAGCGCCTCCCATTTGGGCGCCCTCGAGGCGCATTCGTAGCGCAAGCAAGGCTTCCGACGTTGGTCTGTCGGTGCGATGCAGCGCAAAGCTCCAGCCGCGCGAGGCGCAGATTGCGCGCACGCGGTCGCGATGGGCGCCAAGACGGCCAACGTAATCGGCGCGAAAGGCGGAGGCCTCTCCCACGCTCAACCGCGCCGGGCTGTCGACATCGAGAAATTCCGTGTGGCCGTGGAAGGGAAACGTCTCTTCAATCGGATCGGCGATCATCACCAAATGGCCCAGCGCGCCCCGGCTCGCCATGCCGTGAATCGTGCGCTCAATATCTGCGGGGTCGCTCAGAAAATCGCCGAGCAGAACCGCTTGCGCGCGCGGCGCCAAAGCATCCGCCGGCGGCAGCTCTTCGGGCGCCGTCTCGCGCCGAGCTTGCTGGATCATCGCTTCCGCCATGCGGTCCACAATGTTGCGCGCCGCAACAGGTCGCGTGAGATTTGGCGAGCCGACGCGCTCGCCGCCGCGCACCAGCAAATCAGCCGCCGCCATGCCCAGAGCCAACGCGCGATCAAGCTTTGATTGCAGCGCCAGCGTTGAAATGTACGCCATCGAGGGCGAGCGATCCATCCAGATCCAAACCGTATGAGCGGCTTCCCATTCACGTTCGCGCACATAAACGCGATCATCGCGCGCGGAGCGGCGCCAATCAATCCGATTGGTGGATTCGCCCCATGTGAAAGGCCGAAATTGCCAGAAGGTTTCGCCAACGCCTGCGCGCCTGCGTCCATGCACGCCGTGCATTACGGTTGCCGCTACGTCTTTGGCCTGCACCACAAGGCTTGGCAGCCTGCGCGCCAGCTCCAGCGCGCCATGGCTGTGCAATGCGCCGACAGCGCGCTCGTGTGGTTCAAGCAGACGCGCGTCGGCCATAGGTTCAACCCAGCCGCGCGACAAGGCGTGAGACGAGGCCCGCGATGGTTTCGCCTTCTGCGCGCGCGGCGAACGTCAACGCCATGCGATGTTTCAGAACCGGCAGAGCGAGCGCGGCCACGTCGTCAAGCGAGGGCGACAGGCGCCCGTCGAGCAGAGCGCGCGCTCTTGAAGCCAGCATCAATGCCTGGGCGGCGCGCGGTCCCGGTCCCCATACGACATGCTTGGTGATCGTCGCATCGCCCTCGCCGGGACGCGCCATGCGCACCACGTCAAGAATGGATTCCACAATCCGCTCGCCCACCGGCAATCGTCGCACGAGCTGCTGGATGGCGACAAGATCGTGCGCGCTCATGGCCGCTTTTGGTTGCGCCTGATCGCCGCTTGTCGTCTCCAGCAGAATGCGCCGTTCGGCTGCGCGATCAGGATAGAGCACGTCGATTTGCATCAAAAAGCGATCGAGCTGCGCTTCGGGCAGCGGATAGGTGCCTTCCTGCTCCAGCGGATTTTGTGTCGCCAGCACATGGAACGGGCGCGGCAGATCGTGCCGCTCGCCTGCCACCGTGACGTGATATTCCTGCATCGATTGCAACAGAGCCGATTGCGTGCGCGGGCTCGCGCGGTTGATCTCGTCGGCCATCAGTAATTGCGCAAAGACTGGACCGCGCACGAAACGGAATGCGCGGCGCCCGTCGGCGGCTTCCTCCATGATCTCCGATCCCAGAATGTCGGCGGGCATCAGATCGGGCGTGAATTGCACGCGCCGCGAATCCAGCCCCAGCACGTTTCCCAGCGTCTCGACGAGCTTGGTTTTAGCCAGACCCGGAACGCCCACAAGGAGACCGTGCCCGCCAGCCAGCAGCGTGACGAGCGTCTCCTCCACCACCTGCTTCTGGCCGAAGATGACCTCGCCCACGGCGGCGCGGGCGGCGGCGACCATCTCCAGCGCGCGTTCAGCCTGCTTTGTGGCGTCGTCCTCAAGCTGCGTATTGGCGAAATCCTGGATCGCGCTCATTCGGCCTCCTTCAGCGCGCGCCATTTCCGTTTGGCGCCGCGCCCGCTACATTCATGGGGTAACAGTTTAGAGGTCGCCGCGCGCTTGTCGATGGATGTCGAGCTTCCGATGTGCGGTTTGTCGATTTGTGGTTGGAAAATATGGCGGATATGGACAGGGGCGATGCAGCGCAAGCTGTAAAGGGGCTGACGCAAGCGCAGCAAGGCTTCCCCGAGCGCGGGCCGGCTCCCGTGCACCTGTGGAATCCGCCATTTTGCGGCGATATCGGCCTGAAAATAGCCCGTGACGGCGCCTGGTTTTATCAGGGGAGCGTGATTTCGCGCCCCTCATTGGTCAAGCTGTTCGCCTCCATCCTGCGCAAGGACGCCGACCGCTACGTGCTGGTGACTCCGGTTGAAATGGTGTCGGTGGAGGTTGAGGACGCGCCGTTTCTGGCGGTCGAGATGCGGGTGGAGCAGGGGGAGGCCGGCCCTGTTCTGGCTTTGCGGACCAATGTCGACGACGAGGTGCGCGTCGGGCCCGACCACCAGCTGCGATTTGAAATCGGCCCGTCCGGCGGGTTCAAGCCCTATGTGCTGGTCCGCGGCGGTCTGTGGGCGCTTGTGTCGCGCGCCGTAACTCTGGCGCTGGTTGAACGTGGCGAGAGCCGGGACGGCGTTTTCGGAATCGAATCAGGGGGCGCATTTTTCGCGATGGCGGCGGAGGACGATCTTTGATCAGCCCGCACAAGCTTTTCTCCGTGCAGGATTTTGCATGGCGCGCCCGCGCCCGCCTGTCGCTTGACCTGCCCGCCGATGCGTTCCACCGACCGATGGCGCCTGATCATGCGCACCGCGACCATGGGGATGATGATCTTGCGGAGCCGCCGGCGCCAAAGGCCATTCCAGCCGCTGTGTTGATTGCGCTGGCGCCGCGTCAGAACGGCGCTCATCTCATTTTCATCGAGCGCGCCAGCGCCATGCGGGCGCATGCAGGGCAGATCGCATTTCCCGGCGGCCGGATGGATCCCGGCGACGCAGGCCCGGTCGCCACCGCGTTGCGCGAGGCGCATGAGGAGATTGCGCTGCCGCCGCAGGCCGTGACGCCGCTGGGTTTTCTCGATCCCTGGCAGACGGGTTCGGGCTATCGCATCGCGCCTCTGGTGGCGCTTGTCACGCCGCCGTTTGAGCTGACGTTGTGCGCGCATGAGGTGGCTGATTGTTTCGAGGCGCCGCTCTCGTTCCTGATGAACCCGGATAATCACCAGCTTATCGAGCTGGAGCGCGGAGGCCGCTTGCGCAGCTTCTATTCCATGGCCTATCGAGAAGCTCTACGCGAGCGCAACATCTGGGGCGCAACGGCTGGCATGGTGCGCAATTTATACGAGAGGCTTTATTTGTGACAGCGCGCATCATCGACGGGTTCCTGACCGACGCGCCTTTTCTTGACGAGCCGCGCCTCGCCCGCGTGCTGCTGGCGCTCAATGGCGATGGCGAAGAGACGCGCGTCGTCGGCGGCGCCGTGCGCAATGCCTTGATGGGCGAGCCTGTGCACGAGGTTGATCTGGCGACGACCGCTTTGCCGGAGGTGACGATTGCGCGCGCAAAAGCCGCCGGGTTCAAGCCTATACCAACCGGCATTGAGCACGGCACGATCACCATATTGGTGGATGGCGCGCCATTTGAAGCTACGACCTTGCGCGAGGATGTGGAGACGCACGGGCGCCATGCAACAGTGCGCTTTGGCCGCGATTTTCGTATGGATGCTTTGCGCCGCGATTTCACCATCAACCAGATGTCGGTGGATGCGCACGGGCGCCTGCACGATTATTCTGACGGACTGGCGGATGTGGCTGCGCGCCGCGTGCGCTTCATCGGCGATGCCGCCACACGCATTGCCGAAGATTACCTGCGCATTCTGCGCTTCTTTCGCTTTCACGCCGCTTATGGGCAAAGCGAGATGGACGCGCACGCCTTGCACGCAAGCATTGCGGCGCGCGGGTTTCTCGATGGTCTGTCGCGCGAGCGCGTACGCGCCGAATTGCTGAAACTGCTGGCCGCGCGCCGCGCCCGCGACGTGGTGGAGGCGATGACGCACGCCGGCATCCTCGGCCCCGTACTTGGCGGCGCGCCAAACCCTGATCGCCTTGCGCGGCTGAAAAGCATTGAAGCTGAATATGATCTTGCCCCCGATCCCGTGCTGCGCCTCGCCGCGCTGGCCGTGCAAACGCGCGAGGATGCCGAGCGCCTGCGCGAGCGTTTGCGATTGTCGAACGCCGAGCAATCGCGCCTCGCCAAAGCGGCAAACGCGCTAGCGCCGCTGCATTGCCGCGACGAGCCGCCCAATGCCGCTCGCCTGTGCCGCCTGCTCTATGTCCACGGCCGCCAACCGCTGCTCGATGCGCTCGCTCTGTCCCATGCCGAAAGCCGCGCCGCGACCGAAGATTCAGGCTGGCGCGCAGGCTTTGCCTTTGTGCGCGATCATGCAGAATTGAAGCTCCCCTTCGCCGGCGCTGATTTGATTGCAAAAGGTTTTGCGCGCGGCCCCGCAATAGGCGCCACGCTGGCGCAGCTGGAAGCGGCATGGATGGAAGCCGATTTTACGTCTGACGCTGCGGCGCTGGAGAAAATGCTGGAGCGTGTGACGAAGGCGGCGCGATAGTTTTGGGCTTCCAGCTCGCACGCCCCAAATGCGTGATGGCGGCGAAGGCCGCCACCCATGGCAGGCAAAACCCGCAATGCACGCGCCCCCCTCACCCCCGCCGCTTCCCCCGAGGCCGCCCCGTCTTCTCCCCAGCCCCCTTCGGCCTTGCCTCCCCACCCCCAAAATTATGCGGCCCCATGTCGTCGTGCGTCGGCTTGCGCACGCGCGGCGCGGGCGCTGGCATGTTTGCGGCGCGGCCGTATTTTTTTTCGCCGCGATAGGCGCCGGCGCGGTCTTCGATGTCGGTTTGGCGGGCCATGGGGTCGTCGGCCAGCAGCAGCTCGGTGGCTTGCAGGCGTTTGATTTCGTCGCGCAGGCGTGCGGCTTCTTCGAATTGCAGATTGGCGGCGGCCTCGCGCATGCGCTTTTCGAAATCCGCCAGCGTCGCCTTGAAATTGTGGCCGCTCGTGGGCGCGACCGCCATGCCGGTGTCGACGGTGACGTGATCCTGTTCGTACACCGAGCCCAGAATGTCCTGAATGCCGCGGCGGATGGTGGCGGGCGTGATGCCGTGTTCCTTGTTGTACTCTTCCTGCTTTTGGCGGCGGCGATTGGTTTCCTCCATCGCGCGCTCCATCGAGCCGGTGATCTTGTCGGCGTATAATACGACCCGACCGTCGACGTTGCGCGCGGCGCGGCCGATGGTTTGAATGAGCGAGGTTTCCGAGCGCAGAAAGCCTTCCTTGTCGGCGTCGAGAATGCCCACAAACGCACATTCGGGAATGTCGAGACCCTCACGCAACAAATTGATGCCGATGAGAACGTCGAAGGCGCCGAGCCGCAGATCGCGCAGGATTTCGATGCGCTCGATGGTGTCGATGTCCGAATGCATGTAGCGCACGCGCACGCCGTTTTCATGCAGATATTCGGTGAGGTCTTCAGCCATGCGCTTGGTCAACACAGTGACGAGCGAGCGGAAACCCTTCAGCGCCACGGCGCGCACTTCGCCCAGCAGATCGTCCACTTGCGCCCGCGCGGGCCGCACTTCGACGGGTGGGTCGATCAGGCCAGTGGGGCGGATAATCTGCTCGACGAACACGCCGCCCGTCTGCTCCATTTCCCACGTGCCGGGCGTGGCCGAAACATGCAGCGTTTGCGGGCGCATCGCCTCCCATTCCTCAAACCGCAGCGGGCGATTGTCGAGGCAGGACGGCAGGCGGAAACCATATTCGGCCAGGGTGGCCTTGCGCCGAAAGTCGCCTTTGTACATGGCGCCGATTTGCGGCACGGTGACATGGCTCTCGTCGATGAAAACAAGCGCGTCGTCGGGCAGATATTCAAACAGAGTCGGCGGCGGCTCTCCGGGCTTGCGCCCCGTGAGATAGCGCGAGTAATTTTCAATGCCCGCGCAGGAGCCGGTGGCCTCCAGCATTTCAATATCGAACATGCAGCGCTGTTCAAGACGCTGCGCCTCCAGCAGGCGTCCCTGCGCGTAAAGCTCTTCGAGCCGCTGCTTCAACTCGCGCTTGATCGCCTGCACCGATTGAATGAGCGTCGGGCGCGGCGTCACGTAATGCGAATTGGCGTAGACTTTGACGAATTCCAGGTCCTGGCTTTTCTTCCCCGTCAGCGGATCGAACTCGGCGATGCTTTCGATCTCGTCGCCAAAAAAGCCTATGCGCCAGGCGCGATCTTCATAATGGGCCGGGAACAATTCAATCGTGTCGCCGCGCACGCGAAACACACCGCGCGAGAAATCACCCATTGAACGCTTGTATTGCAGCGCCACCAGATCGCCGATCAATTGACGCTGGTCAATGCGCTCGCCAAGTTTCAGCGAGAACGTCATCGCGGTATAGGTTTCCACCGAGCCGATGCCGTAAATGCATGAAACCGAGGCGACGATGATTACGTCGTCGCGCTCCAGCAGCGAGCGCGTGGCCGAATGGCGCATGCGGTCGATCTGCTCGTTGATTGAGGATTCTTTTTCGATGAACGTATCGGTGCGCGGAACATAGGCTTCCGGCTGGTAGTAATCATAATATGAAACAAAATATTCAACTGCGTTATTTGGAAAAAAACTTTTGAATTCACCATATAGCTGCGCTGCAAGGGTTTTGTTGGGCGCGAGCACAAGAGCTGGCCGGTTCGTGCGCGCAATCACCTGCGCGGCGGTGAAGGTTTTTCCCGAGCCCGTGACGCCCAGCAAAACCTGATCGCGCTCATGCGCGTTGACGCCCGCCACCAGAGCTTCAATCGCCGCAGGCTGGTCGCCCTTGGGTTCGAACTCGGAGACGAGATCGAAATGGATGCCGCCTTCTGACTTGTCGGGTCGGGGCGGGCGATGGGGAGTCCACGGGCGGGATTCGCGCAGGTTCGGGTCGCCCATCTCCAGCAGCGCCTTGAGGCTGTCGGCGGTGACTTCGGCGCCCGAGAAATCCGGCCCCGGCCGGCGCGGCGCAGGCTTGGGCGCGGGCTGGAATCCGAGCTTGCCCGCCAAAGCCGGGTCCACGTCCGTCATCGAACCTGACTCAAAACCCGCCTGTGGCGCTTCGCCGAAACCGGCTGGAGCAGGCTCTGCTTGCGCGGGATTATAACCGCCGCCGGCCTCGCGCATCCTTTGATGGCGGGTGAGGCGCGGGTTCAGCAATTCCGCCAGATGATCGTCGAGCGGATGCACTTCGGGCCGCGAGGCTTTCGATGCGGGCTCGCGCGACCAGGATTTGGCGGGCTTTTTGGCGGTAGGTTTAGCGGGAGGTTTAGCCATAGGCCTCAATATGGGGCGTATCCGCGCCATAAGGAAGACGCGAAGTGAGTAGAGTTGCGCTTCCCCGGCGCCGCCCTATCTTCCGCACATCCGCCAAGCTCGCGGATTCGACACAGGAGGATGTTTGCATGTCCAAAGCTCCGATCCAGCTTGCCCCGTCGCCTCTGCCTTGCACCCGTCGCGCTGCGCTGCTTGGCGCAGGCGCCTGTTTCCTGACTGCTCATTCCGCGCTCGCACAGCCGATCCCCAACCTCGACGTGCCCTATGTGCCGACGCCGCAACAGGTGGTGGACCGGATGCTTGAGATCGCCAAAGTGTCGGGCAAGGATTTCGTGATGGATCTGGGTTGCGGCGACGGGCGCATGCTGGTGACGGCGGCCACCAAATTCGGCGCGCGCGGCTTTGGCGTCGATCTCAATCCCGTGCGCATCAGGGAGGCGACCGAGAACGCAGCCAGGGCCAACGTCGCCGACAAGGTGAAATTCGAGGTGAAAAACCTGTTCGACACGCAGATCAAGGACGCTGACGTACTCACAATGTACCTGTTGCCCAGCGTCAACATGCAATTGCGCCCGCGCATTCTGTCCGAGATGAAGCCCGGCTCGCGCATCGTCTCGCACGCCTTCAACATGGAGGATTGGGACCCCGACCAGCGTGAGAACGTGGACGGGCGCGAGGTGTTTTTCTGGATCGTGCCCACAAAACTGGAGGGCAAGTGGACGATCGTCGACGGCGGCTCGAAGATCGCGCTCGACCTGAAGCAGACCTTCCAGAGACTTGAAGGCGGAGCGGAATCCGGCGCCGCAAAGGGCAAGGCGCAGGGCCGCATCGCCGGGCAAGAGGTGCGCCTCAGCGTCGCGCTGAATGGCGAGACCAAGATCTACGCTGGTCGCGTGAGCGGCGACAAGTTGGTTCCCATCGCCGGGGACGGCGCTGCGGGCTGGTCGGGGAACAGGGGGTAGGCATTAGAATACCCCTCATCCGGCTTTTGCTGACGCAAAACCCACCTTCTCCCGCAAGCGGGAGAAGGGAAGGTCCGGGGCTAACCCTTCTCCCGCAGGCGGGAGAAGGTGGCGCGCGCAGCGCGACGGATGAGGGGGCTTTTCTCCTCAAGGTCTAAAGCCTAAAACCTATAGCCTACGCCCCCCACGCCACACGGATTCCCCCATGATCTCGACGCCGCGTAAAACCATTTCCGTACTGGACGGAATAGCCTTCGTCGTTGGCATCGTCATTGGCGTCGGGATTTTCCGCATGCCGCCGCTGGTGGCGATGAACACGCCGAACGAAGCGATGTTCCTGCTGGCCTGGCTTGCGGGCGGCTTGGCGATGCTGATCGGCACGCTGTGTTACGCTGAACTGGCGGCGGCGCACCCGGACGCTGGCGGTGAATATCAATTTTTGCGGCTGGCCTATGGGCGGCGCGTCGCTGTGCTGTTTGCGTGGGCGCGCGGCACTGTGATTCAGACCGGCGCCATCGCCTATGTGGCGTTTGTGTTTGGCGATTACGCGGCGCAGATTCTGCCTCTTGGCGTCCACGGCGCCTCAGTTTGGGCCGCCATTTCCGTGATCGGCTTTACGGGCGTGAATGTGCTGGGCACGCAGCCAGGAAAGCGCACGCAGGTGTTTTTCGCGATTGCGACTGTCGTCGCTGTGGGCGCGGTCATTGTCGCAGGGTTGCTGTCGCCGGCGCCCGCAGCAAAAGCAGCTGGCGCAGCGTCGGGCGGCGGCGCTCTGGGGCTGGCGATGGTGTTTGTGTTGCTCACTTACGGCGGCTGGAACGAAGTCGCCTATCTTTCCGGCGAGATGAAAGATCCGCGACGCGACATGGTGCGGATCGCGCTGGCTGGCACGGCTGTCGTCACCGCCATCTACCTTGCGATTAACTTTGCCTATCTCAACGCGTTTGGGTTTGAGGGCTTGCGCGCGAGCAAAGCCGTTGGCGCCGATCTCATGCGGGTGGTGGTCGGCGATTACGGCGCAATGCTGCTGGCGGTCGTGGTTTGCTGCGCTGCATTGAGCACGCTCAACGCAACCATTTTTACTGGTGCGCGCGCCTATTACGCTTTGGGTCGCGATCTGCCGCTCATCCGCCGCCTTGGCGTGTGGGACGAACGCGGCGACAATCCCGCCAATGCGTTTCTTCTTCAAGGCGCCATCGCGCTGGTTTTGGTGTTCTTTGGCGCCCTGACGCGGGACGGCTTCAGTGCGATGGTTGATTACACGGCGCCGGTGTTCTGGTTCTTCCTGCTTCTGTCGGCGCTGTCGCTGTTCGTGTTCCGCTGGCGCGAGCCTGCGACGCAGCGTCCGTTCTCGGTTCCACTTTATCCTCTCACGCCCGCAATCTTCGTCGGCGTGTGCGCCTATCTGCTGTATTCGAGTCTCGCCTATACCGGGGTCGGCGCGCTGTTTGGGATTGGCGTGGTGGCGCTGGGGGCGCCTCTGGCGTTCTGGAGCCGCGAGGCGGCAGACTGACAGGCAAATCCACGCGAAGACATGCGGCTCGAAAAAGAGCATTTGAACGAGATAGTTCATTGTGCGCTCATGGTCTGCATGCATGATCCTTTCACCCGGGCGTCGTGCTCGCGGTCTGGAACAAAGACATGATTGGCGCTTCTTCAAACGCCGAATTGCTGGTCGCCTTTCACCGCTTTGGCTGGGGAATTCGCCCGGGCGTGAATGATCTGCGCGCCATTGGCAATGATCCGCGCGGGTTTGTAGCAGCCGAGCTTGCCAGGACATCGCCGCTGGCGCCGACGGATTCCGGTCTGCAGTCTTCGCCGGAATTGATCGTTGTCCTGGAAGCCCAGCGCGAACGCGAGAAACAGGCGCGCGCGACGCCGCCGTCGATGGCGGCTCCTCCTGCTGCTGACTTAACAGGCAATCGGGCAAAGCCGCCGCCCACCCCGCTCACGCCCCTTCAGCAGCGCGTACACGCAGAGGCGCAGGCTCGCTTGCAGCTGGCCCATAAGTCCGGCTGCGGGTTCGTCGAGCGGCTTGTGACGTTCTGGTCCAATCATTTCTGCGTCGCCGCCTCACGAGGGCAGCAGGTGCAGATTCTCGCGGGCGCCTACGAGCGGGAAGCGATCCGGCCGCATGTGCTTGGGAAATTGGGGGGCATGCTGAAAGCTGCGGAGCAGCATCCCGCAATGCTGCTGTATCTGGAAAACCAGGGCTCCATCGGCCCCAATTCCCAAATCGGGTTGAAGAGAAAACGGGGACTCAACGAAAACCTCGCGAGAGAGATTCTTGAGCTGCATACGCTTGGCGTCGGCGGCGGCTACACGCAAGCCGACGTTACGTCGTTGGCGCGGATGCTGACGGGTTGGGCCATGGCCGGCATGGACGGGCGTTTGGGAAAGCCGGGCCTGTTCGCCTATGACGCGGCCGCGCACGAGCCCGGCGCGCAGGTCATGCTGGGCAAGACCTACGCCGACGTGGGCCGCGGACAGGCCGAAAAAGCCTTGCAGGATCTCGCCCGCAAACCCGCGACAGCCACCCATATAGCGACAAAATTCGTTCGCCATTTTGTGGCCGATGCGGCCCCGCCCGCTCTGGTGGCTAGACTGGCCAAAACGCTGCGCGAGACCGACGGCGATCTGCGGTCGCTGGCCGCCGCGCTGATCGCCTCTGATGAGGCGTGGAAAGCGCCATTGACGAAAATTCGCTCGCCCTATGAGTTCTGGATCGCCGCGGGTCGGCTGCTGAACCCCGAGCCTGAGCCGGCGCGCCATACGATCAACGTCCTCAATCAAATGGGGCAGCCGCTCTGGAATCCGCCCGGACCGGACGGTTTTGCCGACACAAATGCCGCCTGGGCCAATCCCAACGCCCTCAAAACGCGCTTCGACATGGTCTCCAATCTTGCCCGCGCCCATCGCGCCCGTGATCCGCGCGAGCTGCTGGAGCAGGGGTTTGCCGGGCTCGCCTCCAGCGCCACCAGAACCGCGGTCGCCCGGGCTGAATCGAGCCAGCAGGGGCTGGCGCTGCTCCTCATGTCTCCGGAGTTTCTTCGCCGATGAACGAGTTTGCCCCGCGCCCCAGCCGCCGCGCCCTTCTGGTCTCCGGCGGCGCGCTTTTCGCCTGGCCGCACATCCCTGCGTTCGCCCACGCCGCCGGAGGTCGCGATCCACGTCTGGTGGTGATGGTGCTGCGCGGCGCAATGGACGGGCTGGCCGCCGCGCCGCCTTTGGGCGATCCCCAATATGCGGGGCTTCACGGCGCCCTGGCGCTTACTCGTAGCGGCCCCGCCGCCGCGCTCGCGCTGGACGGATTTTTCGGTCTGCATCCGGCAATGCCTCAATTTGCGCGGATGTACCGCGAGAAGCGAGCGCTTCTGGTTCATGCCGTCGCGACACCCTATCGCGCGCGCTCCCATTTTGACGGTCAGGACGTGCTCGAAAGCGGTCAGGCAGGCCCGGGTCTGGTTCAAACGGGCTGGCTGAACCGGGCCGTCGGTTTATTGCCGCCGGGCCAGCGCGTCGCCCCGCCCAAGGGGCTGGCGGTGGGCGTCGTCACGCCGCTGATTCTGCGCGGCGCGGCGCCCGTCGCCGGCTGGCGGCCCGCTGGCAATCATGAGCCGCACGACGACCTCGCAACGAGACTCGCCGATCTTTACGCACAAAGCGACAAAGCTTTGGAGACGAGTCTGCGGCAGGGGCTGGCGCTCGATGTGATCGCACGGCGGGAGACAAGCGCATTGTCCAAAGACGGGACGGATCTGGCCATGCGCCTGCCCGCGCGCGGCGCGGCCAAGCTTATCGCGACGGCGGACGGCCCGCGCATCGCCGCCCTCTCTTTCAACGGCTGGGACACCCATTCCAACGAAGGCGGCGCAAAGGGCAGGCTGGGTCAATTACTGGCCGGGCTGGATGGCGCGTTCGAGGAGTTCGAGCGCGGTCTGGGCGACGTATGGAAAGACAGCGTGGTCATAGCGGTCACCGAATTCGGCCGCACTGCGCGCATCAACGGCACCTCCGGCACCGACCATGGCACGGGGACATTGTGCTTTCTGGCGGGCGGCGCTCTCAAGGGCGGGCGCGTGCTCGCCGACTGGCCAGGGCTGGGTGAAGCGCAATTGTTCGAACGTCGCGATCTGGCTCCCACGACCGATCTTCGCGCCGTTTTGAAAGGCGTTCTGGAGGGGCATCTGGGCCTGTCGCCGGCGGCCTTGTCAAAAACCGTGTTTCCCGGATCTGACGCCGTGCGCCCGATGAAAGGCCTCCTCGCCTGAGCGGGCGCATTCTTCCTTTGCCGGGACAGGCTCGAGGCAGGCTAGTCTGAATCCTTCATCCGCGCGCGCATGATCGTGCGCAGATCGTCGATGCAGATGAGTTTTCCGTCGCGCTCGAAGTGCCAGAACGTCCAGCCGTTGCAGGCGGGAAGTCCCTGCGCCAGAGCGCCCATTTTGTGTATGGAGCCGACGATGGCGCCCAGCGAGATCGAACCGTCGACGCGGATAATGGCGCGATAACGTCTCTTTTCGTCGACGAGTTCAGCGCCGGCGTCCAGCAGTCCTGCCTCAACGACGCTGGAGAACGCCACGCGCGGCTCCGAGCGTTTGGCCAGCGGAGCTGCGATCGCGTCCGCAGGCAAAGGCTCGACGGCTGCTATGCGCGCCAGGGCGGCCTTGGCGTAAACCTGATCGCGCTCGATGCCGATGAAATCGCGGCTCAGGCGTTTGGCGACGGCGCCGGTGGTGCCGGAGCCAAAGAAAGGGTCAAGCACCAGATCGCCGGGCTTGCTGGCCGACATGATGACGCGCGAGAGCAACGCCTCGGGCTTTTGGGTCGGATGGGTCTTGCGGCCCTGATCGTCCTTCAGACGCTCGCCGCCTGTACAGATCGGCATGTACCAATCGGAGCGCACCTGACAATCTTCATTGCCTGCTTTCAGCGCATCGTAATTGAACGTGTAGGCCTTGCCCTGCGCGCTGCGCGAGGCCCAGATCATCGTCTCATGGGCGTTGGTGAAGCGGCGGCCGCGGAAATTAGGCATCGGATTGGCTTTGCGCCACACAATGTCGTTGAGGATCCAGAAGCCCAGATCCTGCATGATCGCGCCGACGCGGAAAATGTTGTGATAAGAGCCGATCACGAAGATCGTGGCGTCGGGTTTCATCAGCCGGCGCGCTTCCGTGAGCCAGTCACGGGTGAAGCGATCATAATCGGCGAAGCTGGCGAATTTGTCCCAATCGTCATCGACGGCGTCAACGACGCTCTGGTCGGGGCGCGACAGGGCCCCTTCCAATTGAAGATTGTAGGGCGGGTCCGCAAAAACCAGATCCGCTGATCCAGCCGGAAGCTGGCGCAGCTCGGAGATGCAATCTCCGATCAGGATCTGGTTTTTGGGCAAAGACTTTGCCTCAGCTGGAAAAGGAGCCGACAATCCCCCGGTACGCGAGACTTGATTCCGGGTTTTTTGAACAGCCATTCCGGCTCGTGCGGTACTCATGTGAACACTTACCGGTTACGCAACTGACCATGCGAATATGCGCGAGTCAGGGTAAAAGGCGCGTTTAGGCGCACGCTTTCCGGGTGTGCCTTTTCCGCACGTCTTCGTTAACGAAAGCGGCGAATTTGTTGCAGTCAAGCTATTAATTGAAGTTAAGTCCAAGACATATCAAAGTAAAGCTAGAGATCGAATAGGCGCGAAACTTCTGCGATGTAGAACGCAGGCGCCATGAATTCCTATCGCTGCCAGATGCTCCGGCGTGCCGTAACCCATGTGGTTGGCGAAGCCGTATTGAGGGTAAATTTTATCAAGCCTGGTCATCATCCGGTCGCGAGTGACCTTGGCAATTATGGAGGCTGCTGCGATGGACAAGGTGGACGAATCTCCGCGCACAATGGTTTCGCCCGGACAATGCAGGCCGGGGGGCGCGTCGGACCCGTCCACCAGCACATAGGCGGCGTGAATCGAAAGTCCGTGCAGGGCGCGGCGCATGGCGGCGAAGGTCGCCTGCCGGATGTTGATGCGGTCAATCTCCTGAGCTGGCGCAAAACCGATGGCCACGGCGAGCGCGCGCGACATGATCGACTCATAGGCGATCTCTCGGACGGCCGCGTTCAAAACCTTGGAATCAGCCAGTCCGCGGGGAAGCCGTTGGGGGTCGAGAATGACGGCGGCCGCTGTCACCGGCCCAGCCAACGGTCCGCGTCCGACCTCGTCCATGCCCGCCACCGGCCAGCAGCCTGCGCGCAGCAAGGCGCGCTCGCGGCGGAAATGCGGGACGGGTTTGGCGGGCGGCGAAGTCGGCGGCGAGGTGCGCGGCATGAGGCTGCTTTCAGCAGGGTATGTTCAAATCCTGTCTTGCGTTTGTAGAACGCGCTGTGGGTAAGCTGCCAATCCCTGTTTGTAATGAAGGGTTAACGAACATAGAATGCGGGAGATTGTTCGTACTGGAGTTTTGTAAAATGGCCGACCCTGCCAACGCGGAAGGCGTGAGCCCTGCGCACGCGAGCGCCAAGAACGCCAAGAGCGCTGTGGAATCCAAGAGCGCTGAGCGCGCTGAGAACGTTCTGACGGCGGCCGATCAACCGCGATCTGCGCAATCGGTCTCGCCAGTCCCCCATATTGAGGCGACAGACGAGCGCAAGTCTGTGTTCAAAAGTCTGGTTCAGGATGATTCCGACGTTGTCGGCCTCGTGGCCTATTCAATCTACAAGCAGAACAAGCACGATTTTCTTGTGGCCTTCAGCCGCGAGCGCGGGCGCGAGCCCAACGAGGCTGAAATCGAGGCTTATATCTTGGGCGAGGGGACGCCGCGTCGGCTTGCGACCCATCGGCATCTGGCGGAATCCACGCTTGCCGGACGCGGGCCTGACGTGCAGACGGCGCCGGGTCTGCGGCCATCCGTCAATGGCGGGTTTTTCGCCGCGCTCAAGACGCCGGGTGGAGCGTTGCTTCTCGCCAATCTCGCGCTGGTGGCCCTGCTGTTCGTCTGGCTTCTGGCCCGCTTTGGCCTGACGACCTGAACGGCTCTCAGCACGGCAGATCGATCGTACCGTCCGGCGCGAGGGGGAAATGGGGGTTCCACGCCATTTCCCATACATGCCCATCCGGGTCGGCGACCATTCCGTGATAGCCGCCCCAACTTGTCGCCTGTCCGGTTTTCAAAAGTGCGCCGCCCGCGGCCACGGCTTCCTGAAGGGCGCGATCAACGGCGCCTGTTCCGCCATGATTTTGCGACAGACTAAAAGCGGGCGCGGCGCCCGGCTGCGGTTCAACTTGCGCGACTGCAAGGCGCGTGTCTGAAAGGTCCGCGTCTGCAAAACCAGCGTCTGACAAAAGATCCTGACGGCCAAACAGAGCCAGTGCAATGTTGTTGAGTTTGAAGAACGCCACGTCCGGCGTGCTGGCCGGGGAGCAGCGCCAGCCGAGGCGCTCATAGAAATGGCGCGCGCGCGCAACATCCGCCACGCCAAGTGTGATGAGAGATATTCCGGGATAAAACGACATCGGACACTCCAAGGACGCCAACCAGATCACAACAGGGACAATTGCTGCGCCCCGCGCCTGGGGCTGACGAAGAGATCGGTGCGCAATTTTGCGCGCTGTTGGTTGAAGCCCGCTTTGGCGGCGGCAATCTCAAAGCGTCGCCCCGTCACCCAGGCGTAAGGTCCCGTGCCGGTCATGCGTTTGCCCCAGCTTGAATCATAGGCCTTGCCGTCGCGCACGCCGCGCACAAGCGACATCACGTGGCGATAACGATCAGGGAAATGGGCGAGCAGCCATTGGCTGAAAATATCCTCCACTTCCAGAGGCAGGCGCAGCATCACATAGCCTGCCTCGCGCGCGCCTGCTGCATGGGCGCGCGCAAGAATGGCTTCTATCTCGTGATCGTTGATGGAGGGAATGATCGGCGCCACCATTACGCTGGTGGGGACGCCGGCCTCCGACAGAGCACGAATGGTCTCCAGCCGTCGTTCAGGCTGGGCGGCGCGCGGCTCCATCAGCCGCGACAGCTTTCCGTCAAGCGAGGTCACGGAGAGCGCCACTTTTGCAAGCCCCTTGGCGGCCATTGGCGCCAGAATGTCGAGATCGCGCAGCACGAGGGCGGATTTGGTGACGATGCCGACCGGATGATTGGCGCGCGCCAAAACCTCCAGCACCTGCCGCATGACGCGATGCTCTTTCTCAATCGGCTGATACGGATCAGTGTTGGTGCCGATGGCGATTGTGCGGGGCTGATAGCGCGGCGACGACAATTCGCGCTCCAGCAGAGCGGCGGCGCCGTCCTTTACAAACAGGCGGGTCTCGAAATCCAGCCCCGGCGACAGGCCCAGATAGGCATGGGTGGGGCGCGCAAAACAATAGACGCAGCCATGCTCGCAACCGCGATAGGGATTGATCGAGCGATCAAAGGAAATGTCAGGCGATTCGTTGCGGGTGATGATGACACGCGCGTTCTCGTGGGTGATCTGCGTCTTCAGCGCCGGCAAATCGGCCAGGCTGTCCCAACCATCGTCGACAGGTTCGCGCGCAAGCGGTTCAAAACGCCCGCTCGCATTCGAGAGCGCGCCGCGACCGCGCGCAGCATCCGCCAAAGCATGTTCAGTCAAAGCCTTTCGGGACAGGTCCGCATCTTCGAATTTGCAAGCGGCGGCGATCTTTGGCGATTTAGGCGTCAGCGTTTTGGGCGCGCCGCGCCTGACGGCTTTGGCTGCGTTTCCCGTTGTGGCGCAGGGCTTGGCGGGAAACATTTTGCCGACGACGCCGCCAGCGCGCGCAGCTTTCTCCAAAGGCTTTTCAAGCGTGATCGGCGCAGATTTCCTGCCGAGGCTAGAACTGGATGAAGCGTTCGGGCTCGACATTGCGTTGATCTCCGATGAAAAGCTGACGAGTACAAAACGCGAACAAAAGAACAAATATGGAACATCTGGCGGTGCGTCAAGTCCTGTGGAAAACTCATCAACCGCCACGCTCGTTTGCAGCGCACATCGTGCTAAGAACACAGATGTTCTCGGCTCTCATTCTGATTTCGACCAATATTGCCACTCCGCCTGAAGCGGTGGTGCGCACGCTCGCCGCTCTGGTGCCGGCAGCGATTGAGGGCGTCGTGCGCGACGTCATGATGTGCGCGCCTTCGAGCACGCCCGATCTTGCCCGCATATGCGATCACGCAGGCTGTGATTTCATCGTTGGGGAGCCGGGTGCTCCCCTGGGCGATGCGCTGGTGCGGCTGAAGGAGCAGCGCGTGTTTGTGCTGCGCGCCGGCCGCGTGCCCGAGCATGGCTATCTGGGAGAGATCGCGGATTTTGTGGCTTACGGCGGCGAGGGATCAGCGCTGATGCGCGACGCGCCGCACAATTTCATGACGCGGATCTTGCCCGCTTTGGCGCCAGTCTCGGCCTTCATAGCGCCGCGTGAAGTCCTGGCGACGGCGCGCGTGGATGACGTTGACGCGCTGGCGCGCAGTCTGAAATCGCCGCGCGCATTGAAGTCGCGGATGATGCGGGGCTAGGCTCAGCCGGCGCCGCGCTTCAGATGTTCGTCAAGGCGCGGCATGATTTCGACGAAATTGCACGGCCGGTAGCGATAATCGAGCTGCTGGCTGAGTATGCCGTCCCACGCGTCCTTGCAGGCGCCGGGTGAGCCAGGCAGCACGAAGATGTATGTGGCGCCGGCGACGCCTGCGGTGGCGCGCGATTGAATTGTCGACGTGCCTATCTTTGGATAGGAAAGCGCATGAAACACGCTGGAGAATCCCTCCATGCGTTTTTCAAACAGCGGCTCAATGGCTTCCGGCGTCACATCCCGACCGGTGAAGCCTGTTCCGCCGGTGGTGATAATCACATCCACACCCTTGCTCGCGATCCATTCGCGCACCTTGCCCGCGATAGTCTCAACATCGTCTGTGACGATGGCGCGATCGTTCAGGACATGCCCCGCTTTCGTCAGGCGCTCCACGAGCGTGTCGCCGGAGCGGTCCTCATTGAGCTTGCGCGTGTCCGACACCGTGAGGACGGCGATGTTGAGGGGTATGAAGTTTCTGCTCTCGTCAATTCCAGGCATGAAATTCAACCCTGTTTTGCAAACGTGTTGCACACGTCAACGCGCCCGCCATCCAGTCCGCGCTTCAGCCATTGCGTGCGATCGGCCGCAGAGCCATGGGTGAAGCTGTCAGGCACGACGCGCCCGCTGCCGCCCGCTTGCTGCAAGCGGTCGTCGCCAATGGCTTGCGCAGTGCGAATGGCTTTCTCGACGTCGCCGGCTTCAAGAACATTCCAGCGTTTGTTGGCGTGATGCGCCCACACGCCGGCGAGGCAATCGGCCATCAATTCCACGCGCACAGACAGGCGATTGGCCTCCACCTTGCTGCTTGCGCGCTGTTGCGCCTGTTGCACACGCGGCAGAATGCCCATCAGGTTTTCGATGTGGTGGCCCACTTCATGGGCGATCACATAGGCGTAAGCGAAATCGCCGCCGCCGCCGAATTTGCGCTGCATGTCGCGAAAGAACGAGGTGTCGAGATAAACCTTCTGGTCGGCGGGGCAATAAAACGGCCCCATCGCTGATTGGGCGGTGCCGCAGGCCGAACGCGTCACGCCGTCAAACATCACAAGCGTCGGCGGCTTCCAGCGCACGCCCGCTTGCTGCGGCAGAACGTCTTTCCACACGTCCTCGTTCATCGCGACCACGGCTGAGACGAAGCGCCCCGTATTGTCGGCTGGCGGGGCGGCGCTGCGCGAGCGCGGTTGCTCGACATATTGCTGGGATTGGGGCGCGCGGGCGCCGCTCACCATTTCTGCGCCGCCGATCAGAATGCGCGGATCAACGCCCACCGCCCAGCTGATGAGGCCCAGAATGATGATCGTGCCGATGCCAAGCCCGCCGCCGCCGCCGATGGGCAGGCCCATGCCGCCCAGGCCACCGGAATCGCCGCCGCCGTCGCCGCGTCGGTCGTCAATGTTGTCGGACTGGCGGAAATCTTCCCATTTCATCTGAAGCGCTCCAAACTCAGGCCTCTATGTAGCAAGAGCGCCGCCGCTTTTACAGGCGCCGGCGTGAAGGGACTTCAGCCCAGCAGGCGTTTGCGATTGCCCTTGCCTTTGGTCTGGCCCGTCACGCGCTGCTTGCGGAAGGTCGCGACCATTTCAACGTGGGCCGAATGGCGGAATTGATCGACGGGCGTCACCTCGTCCAGGCTATAGCCGCCGTCGATCAGAATGCGGGCGTCGCGGGCGAACGTCTGCACATTGCAGGATACGGCAATGACGACCGGCGCTTTTGACAGCGCGATCTCGCGCGCCTGCGCCTCGGCGCCTGCGCGCGGCGGATCAAACAACACGACATCGAAGGCTTCCAGATCAAGCGCGGGCAATGGCCGCTTGAACAAATCGCGCGCGTCCGTGGTGATGGGCTTGAGCGCCGGGCCGGCGTCCCCGGAGGCGCGGATCAGGGCGGTGAGCGCCGCTTTGTCGTTTTCCACGCCGTGAACGGTCGCCTTTTCCGCCAGCCGCAGCGCGAACGTGCCGACGCCGCAAAACAAATCGAGCACCCGGCGCGCCTTGCCCGCGCGCTCGCAGGCCAGCAGCGCGAGCAAATCCTCGCCGGCTTGGGTTGCTTGCAAAAACGCTCCCGGCGGGGGCAGCAAAACGGCGCGCCCCATCGGCAGCACTGGCGGGCGGCGCTCAATGACGACCTGGCCGTGGTTGGAGATGCGGGCGAGATCGAGCCGCGCAGCTTCCGCGATCAGCGCGCGGCGCGGGCCTTCCTCCAGTTCGCCGCAGCCGCGCACATCCACGTCCAAACCTGTTTGCGTAGCGGTGATGAGAATATCGAGCGGCTTGCCCAGCGACGACAAAGCGCGCGCCAAAGCATGAGCCGCACGCGCGGCGCCGCCCATTTCCGGCGCCAGCACCGGGCAGGCTTCAATGTTGACGATGTCGTGGGCGCGCGCCTTCATGAAGCCGACGTCCACGCGCACGCGGCCCAAGGCGTCGCGCAAAATGCGCGCATGGAAAGTCGCGCGGCGGCGGCCCTGCCCATGGCCGTCGAGCATCGGCGCCACGTTCGCCTCGATTTTCGCGTGACGCAAAGCCTGCACGACGAGGTCGCGTTTCCAGTCCTCATAGGGCTGCGGCGTCAAGGCCTGCACGGCGCAGCCGCCGCAGGTTCCGTAATGGGGACAGAAGGCGGGAAGACGATCCTTTGAGGGCTCAAGCACCTCCAGCAAGGTTCCGCGATCACCCTCAATCTCAGCCAGTATAACGTCGCCGGGCAAAGCGTAGGGCGTGAACACAAGCCCGTCGGGCCCCTGCGCAATGCCTTCGCCGCGTTGCCCCAGACGATCAATGACGAGTTTTTGCCCGCGCATATGAAACGTGTTCACTAAACTTGCCTTTCGACCGGCGACGAATGGGTCGCGCCGGAAATACGTGGAGCGCCAGTCCGGGAGGCGCCAAGCAGAAATTCTTTGTTGCCGTCGCCGCCTTCAATCGGGGAGGGGATTATGCCCTGCACCCGCCAGCCCAAACTTTCAACAAACGCCTGCGTTTCCTCGCACACCCGCTTATGGGTTTCAGGATCGCGCACGAGGCCCTTTTGCACGAAATCGCGTCCGGCCTCGAATTGCGGCTTCACAAGCGCTACAAGCTGCGCGTCTTGCGTGCAAAATTGCAAAGCGTGCGGCAGCACCAGCCGCAGGGAGATAAAACTCACGTCGCTGACGACGATTGAGGGGCGTGTCTCGAAATGCGCGTCGGTCAGGTCGCGCGCGTCGGTGCCCTCCATTGAGCGCACGCGTTGCGAGCCTTTCAGGCTGGCGTGCAATTGGCCGTGGCCGACGTCCACCGCATAGATCAGCGCAGCGCCGCGCGACATCAGCACTTGCGTGAAGCCGCCCGTCGAAGCGCCAAGGTCGAGACAGGTCGCGCCCTTCGGGTCGACGCCGAACGCATCAAGCCCGCCCACCAGCTTCAGTCCGGCGCGCGACACCCAGGGATGCGGCGCCTCGGCCTCGATTTTGGCCGAGCGGGGGATTGTGTCGGCGGGCTTGCGCACCACTTTGCCGTCCACGCGCACGAGGCCAGCTTCAATCGCCTCGCGAGCGCGGGCGCGGCTGTCGAAATAGCCCCGCGCCACGAGGGCGAGGTCAATACGCTGGGGATTGGGAGATTGGGCGGACATGATGGGGCAGGCGTGCCTGCTCCCATGCCGCGTGTAAAGCGGAATTTGCCTTCCGGCCTCCCATGGGGCAAACCCCGGCCAGACATCCGAGGATATTATGCTCGATCAAGATCCTGTCAGCCGACGCCGCACGTTCGCCATCATCTCCCATCCGGACGCCGGCAAAACCACGCTCACCGAAAAGCTGCTGCTGTTTGGCGGCGCGATCCAGCTTGCGGGCGAAGTGCGCGCCAAGGCCAACCGGCGCCAGACCCGGTCCGACTGGATGGGCATCGAGCGCGAGCGCGGCATTTCGGTCGTCACATCGGTGATGACGTTCGAATATGGCGGCAACGTTTTCAACCTGCTGGACACGCCGGGCCATGAGGACTTTTCCGAAGACACCTATCGCACGCTGACCGCCGTCGACTCGGCGGTGATGGTGATCGACGCGGCCAAGGGCATCGAGGCGCGCACGCGCAAGCTGTTTGAAGTCTGCCGCCTGCGCGACATTCCTATCGTCACCTTCGTCAACAAGATGGACCGCGAGACGCGTGATCCCTTCGAACTGATCGACGAGATTGAAAACATTCTTGCGCTCGACGTGGCGCCGATGACCTGGCCGATTGGCCGCGGACGCACGTTCAGGGGCACTTACGACATTCTCAACAGCACGGTGCGGCTGATTGATCGCGACGAAGAACCCTTCAAGGTCAACGGCCCCGGAGATCCGGTGATCGCCGAATTGCTGCCCGAACACGAGCGCGCCGCGTTTGTCGAAGAAATCGGCCTCGCAGTGGATGCTTTGAAGCCATTCAACAAGGCCGCTTTTCTGGAAGGCCATTTGACGCCGCTTTATTGGGGATCCGCCTTGCGCACGTTCGGCGTGCAGGATCTGATCGACGCGCTCGGCGCCTTCGCGCCGCCGCCGCGGGCGCAGGAATCGGCGCAGCGCATTGTGGACGCGCGCGAGCCCAAGATGACCGGCTTCGTGTTCAAAATTCAAGCCAATATGGACCCCAATCATCGAGACCGCATCGCCTTTATGCGCGTGTGCTCGGGCAAGCTTTCGCGCGGCATGAAGGCGAAACTCGTGCGCACCGGCAAGAGCATGGCGATCACTGCGCCGCAGTTCTTTTTTGCTCAGGAGCGCGCAATCGCCGACGAGGCTTTTGCGGGCGACGTGGTGGGCATACCCAACCATGGCACGCTGCGCATCGGCGATACGTTGACGGAGGGCGAGCAGATCGTGTTTCGCGGCGTCCCCAGCTTTGCGCCCGAAATCCTGCGCCGCGTGAAACTTAACGACGCGATGAAGGCCAAGAAGCTGCGCGAGGCCTTGCAGCAAATGGCGGAAGAGGGCGTGGTGCAAACCTTCATCCCCAACGACGGCTCCGGCGCGATTGTTGGCGTGGTCGGCGCCTTGCAGCTCGACGTATTGAAAGAGCGTTTGCAGGCCGAATACGGCTTGCCGGTGGCGTTCGAGCAGAGCCGCTTTGAACTGGCGCGCTGGATTGAAAGCGACGACAGGGGGGAGCTGGATAAATTTGAGCGCGCCTATCCATCCTCCATCGCCATAGACCTTGACGGTGCGTCAGTGTTTCTGGCCCAATCGGCATGGGCCTTGAAATACGAACAGGACAAATGGCCCAAGATCACGTTCACGGACGTCAAAGACTACCAGAAGAAGGCTGAATAGGGGCGCCCTTGGGCTGCGTGCGAGCCCGCGCGCATCTTTGAACGCGGCAAGAGTGCGCGCGGTGGCGATCGCGCTTCGCGTTCTGCAAAATACGCTCGCTTTTTGCGTTGCCGAGCCTTCACAATCTCTGCTTTTCAGTCGAATTTTATCGCTTCAGAATGGCGCAATCATTGCGTTGGCCTTCGCTCCTGTGGCGTGTTCCGGAGCGTCCCGTGCCCGACGATGTGCAAATCAAGCCCCCGCGGGGCAATTCAGTCCCCGCGCGTTATTGGCGTGACCGTCTGTTTGAAATAGGCCTGCGGGGCGCCAGCGCGTTCTATGGTTTGGGCGACCAGCCAGCTCGCGCGCCAATGCCCGATCTCTCAATCACATGGCCGCGCGCCTATAGCTGGGCGCCGTTTGCGATCTGGTTGGACTATGTACGCAATGGACTGGCCGGTCGCGTCAGCATTTCGCCCGCAGCTGAATTGCGCGCCCCGATTCGCGATTGCGAGGTGATCGAGGTCACGCACAAGGGCAAGACATATCCGATCATCATCGATTGCGGCGATACGTCAGCGATTGATCCGTCTTTGCCGGGCAGTGTTTTCCTGTATTTCAAGATGCAATACAGCAGCAAAGGCTATCCTTGGGGCAATGTACTGCCGGGCGGCTATACGCCGGCGGGAAGCAATGGGCTGTTCAAAGTCTTGCCCGCGTTACGACGCATCCGCGATGCACGCAAGTTCGAGCACGAGGTGCATGGGCGCTTTGGCGCCGCCTTCGGGTTTGATCGCCGCAAGCCCTATCTGGAATCGCTGTCCAACGATCCGCGTTTCAGGTTCACAGGCGGGTTCGCGATGCTGCGGCCCAGCGCTTTCCTCACCGAAGTCGCGCGCTCGCGCGTATTGATCGATCTGCCGGGACAGGGCGATTTCTGCTTCCGGCTGGTGGATTACATGGCGATTGGCAGTTGCATTGTAGCCGCCCGTCATGGCAATCGTTTGCCTGTTGATCTGGTGGACGGTCGCGATCTTTTATTCGTGGATGACGCGCGTCAGGCAGCTGACGTCTGCGTTCAATTACTGGCGAAACCTGATAGAGTTGAAGAGCTGGCTTCCAATTCACGTGCTTATTTTGATCGCCATCTGGCGCGTGCGGCTCTGGCGGATTATTATCTGGACGCAATTCAGGCGCGCTTGCCAGTTTAATTTTTATATCCGATTTTATTTCAGGAGACCGATATGAGTTCGGGAAAACGTGTTCTTGTGGCTGGCGGCGCGGGCTTTCTGGGCTCTCACCTGTGTGAGAAATTGCTGACGCGAGGTTATGACGTCCTCTGCGTCGATAATTTTTTCTCCAGCACGCGGCGCAATGTCGAACACCTGATCGAAAATCCACGTTTTGAGCTGATGCGGCATGACGTTACGTTCCCGCTTTATGTTGAGGTCGACGAGATCTACAATCTCGCCTGTCCCGCATCTCCGGTGCATTATCAGTTTGATCCGGTGCAGACGACCAAGACGAGCGTGATCGGCGCGATCAATATGCTGGGGCTCGCCAAGCGTGTGAAGGCGAAAGTCTTTCAGGCGTCGACTTCTGAAGTTTATGGAGATCCGTCAATTCATCCCCAGCCAGAATCCTATTGGGGAAACGTCAATCCCATCGGCTATCGCTCCTGCTATGACGAGGGCAAGCGCTGCGCCGAGACGTTGTTTTTCGACTATCGTCGCCAGCATAATTTGCAAATCAAAGTTGCGCGTATTTTCAACACCTATGGCCCGCGCATGCATCCCCATGATGGACGCGTGGTGTCGAATTTTATCGTGCAGGCGCTGAAGGGCGAAGACATCACGATTTACGGGGATGGTTCGCAGACGCGCTAATTTTGTTACGTCGATAATTTGATCGACGGCTTTTTGCGGCTGATGGACACGTCGAGTGAAGTCACCGGGCCGATCAATCTTGGTAATCCAAACGAGTTCACAATCGCCGAGCTCGCAGGCCTTGTGATTGAACTGACCGGCGCAAAATCAAAGATCGTGCGCGAGAAATTGCCCTCCGATGATCCGCGTCAGCGCAAGCCCGACATCAGTCAGGCCCGCGACGTTCTGGGCTGGGAGCCAAATGTGCAGTTACGCGAGGGTGTTGGAAAAACTGTCGCCTATTTTGAAAACTTGCTGGCGCAGGGAGAAACCTACAAGCGTCAGCGCGTGGGGGTTTTATAGCTAAACAAAATAGAGGCGACCAAACATCGTGCAAACGTAAGCATTCGATGCGCGGGCGCCTCTTGACCTGTCTTCATCGTCAACGCATCGTCAGCTTCTGTTTTAGGGAGCGGGTTATGATGTGGATTCGCAGTGCAGCGGCTTTGTCTCTTTTGTGCAGCTTTGGCGTATTGGCCGCGCACGCGCGTCCGCTCACGCCCGCTGAGCAGCGTTCTGTGCATCCTTATTCCGGCGCTCTGCCCGTTTGCGAAGATTCCTCTGTGCTGCAAAGCATAGCGTCGCGCTTTCAGGAAGCCGATCGTGAATACTGGAGCTCCGGCTTGCAAATCATCGCGTATGAAAACGTGCGCGAGACCGGCTATCGCAGCAACGGTCTTGATTTTATTCCAAAGCGATATTGCAATGCCGCCGTTCAGATGAGCGATGGACGCACGCGCCTCGTACGGTATGCGGTTGGCGAAAATCTGGGCGTCATCGGCTGGGGTTGGGGCGTTGAATGGTGCATCATCGGGCTTGATCGCAATCTGACTTTCGGCGGCGGTTGCCGTACAGCCGGGCCTTGAGCATAATGGCGGTATGAAAACGTTTCCGAAAATATCGCCGCTTGCCGTCCTCGCCATGCTGTTTCTCTTTGGCGCCCCGGAGAACGCCCGCGCGCAATCGCGCGCCGCCGAGCCCTGCCTGCTGGATCGCTGCGGCGACCGCCAGGAGCGGGGGGCCAATCGCTCAGAGCCGCGGGCTTCCGCCAATGTCGCGCCGGGGCAGTTTGATTTTTATGTGTTCGCGCTCTCGTGGTCGGCGGGTTTTTGCGCGCTCGAGGGCGCCCAGAAAGGGCGCGACCAATGCGCGCCGGGGGCGGCGAACGGGTTCGTGGTGCACGGGCTCTGGCCGCAAAACGAGCGCGGCTTTCCCAGTAATTGCGACTCTGGCGCTCGCAATCCGCCGCGCGCGGCGATGGATTTGGCGCGCGACATCTACCCGGAAGAGGGGCTGGCGCGTCATCAATGGCGCAAGCACGGTACGTGTTCGGGGCGTTCGCCTTCGGAATATTTTGCCGATGCGGCCCGCGCCCGCGATAAAATCGTGATCCCCGAAGAGTTTAAATCGCCCGGCAAGGCCCGGATTCTTGACCCCATGGACGTGCAGCGCGCCTTTATGGCCGCAAATCGCGGCTTGCGTCCGGGCATGATGGCGGTCACATGTCAGCGTGGGCTTTTGCAGGAGGTCCGCGTTTGTCTCAGCAAAGACTTGCGCGAGTTCCAGTCTTGCCCGGAGGTGGCGCGTCAGGCCTGTCGGGCGCGCGAGATTTCGGCGCCTCCCGCGCTGTGACAAACCCGTGAACCAGAACTCATGAATTATCGTCACGCTTTCCACGCCGGCAATTTCGCAGACGTCTTCAAGCACGTCCTCGTGTCGCGAATCCTCGCCTACCTTTCCCGAAAGGAGACGCCGTTCCGCTATATTGACACCCATGCGGGTGTTGGGCGCTACGATTTGTCGGGCGATGAAGCCCAGCGTACGCAGGAATGGCGCGGCGGAGTGGGACGCGTGCTCAATTCCGACATGCCGGCGCAGATCCGCCAATTGCTGACGCCCTGGCTGATGGCGATCGGCGAGCGCAATGAGGAGGGCATGCCGCTGTCCTATCCCGGCTCTCCGGCTTTGGCGCAATACATGCTGCGCTCGCAGGACAAAATGACCTTCTGCGAATTGCACCCAAAGGATGTTGCGACGCTTGGCGTCAACATGGGCCGCGACCGGCGCATGAAGATTCTGGAGCTCGATGGCTATATGGCGCTGCGCGCCTATGTGCCGCCCGTGGAGCGGCGCGGGCTCGTGATGGTCGATCCGCCATTTGAAAACGTGGATGAGTTCGACACTCTGGCGCAAAATACTCTGGAAGCATGGCGCAAATGGCCGACCGGCGTTTATGCGCTCTGGCATCCGGTGAAAGACGCGCGGCTCATCGATAATTTCTACTTTGATCTGCGCAAGGCAGGCGTCGAGCGCCTGCTGCGTCTGGAGCTGACCATTGCGGCGCCCACGCCCGACGGGCGTCTGGTGGGTACTGGCCTATGCGTTATCAATCCACCGCATGTACTGGCGGAGGAGACGCGTATTCTGCTGCCGTGGCTGGCCAACCGTATGGCGCTGGAGCCGGACGGTCGCGACGCGCGCTTCATGGTCAAAGGCTGAGGCTTCGACAAAAAGACAAGGCGGTTTGCGCCGCCCTGTCTTCGTCATGCTGAAAGCCTTACGCCTCAAGCGGCGGAATGCGCAGCACCTGGCCCGGGTAGATTTTGTCGGGATGCGAGAGCATCGGCTTGTTGGCCTCGAAAATTGTCTCGTACTCGCCGCCATTGCCCTTGCCGTAGACCTCTTCTGAAATCTTCCAGAGCGTATCGCCCTTTTTGACTTCATAGGTCTTTGATTCGGCGCCGGGCTTGTCGACGGCAAGATTGTTCTCGACCGAGGCGACGCCCGTTGTGTTGCCCATTGCGAGGACGATTTTCTCGGCTTCCTCGGTGGACAAGGCGCGCCCGCTCAGTACGACCTTGTCGCCATCAACCTTCACCTCGACGCCCGACAGGTCGAGACCGTGCTTTGCGGCCTCTTTCTTGAGGTCGTCGGCGGATGCTGCTTGCGCTTCGCTGGCGCCAAACAGAGCGGCGCCGACTGATTTTGCAAAATTCCACAGGCCCATGAGTTTTCCCTTCGTGACGGACGCCCAGTGCGCACCGGAATGGTTACATATGTTAACTTATTCTTAACCTAAGGGGAAGTGGGCCTTGCTGAACAAAAAAGCCCGGAGCTTTCGCCCCGGGCCTGTTCGCGCAGTCGATAATTGAGCGCTAGAAATGGTAATTTACGCCCATGCGCACCAGCGACAGGCTGGGATTGACCGTGGTTGTGTAGGGGGCAGCGAAGACGCTCTTCTTGCCGAGCGAGGCGTAGAGATATTCAGCCTTCATCGAGAGCGTATTGGTGAAGGCATATTCGATGCCCAAACCTGCCGCCCAACCGTGATGGGTGCCGCTGGCTGAGGCGCTCCGGGGAATTGTCGCGCCGGGTTGCGAGAAGCGCTCTTCGATATTGGCGCCGGCGTAACCGAATGTGCCAAACAGCAATGCGCGCTCGATGGCGAAGCCGGCGCGGGCGCGGGCGGTCCACATCCAGTTCAGTTCGCCCGTGTAATAGGCAGGGACAGCCCCTACCGGGCCACCAACGGCGACGATTCCAACCGAGCTGGACGACTT
>CANJPM010000008.1 GCA_947476075.1 Beijerinckiaceae bacterium | reverse complement strand
CTCCGGTCTTTTGTTTTAACTCCGCCAAAGGGTCGGCGGAACAGAAGCAAAAGTCAATTTGACGATGCCGGCTTGGCTGAGAGCACGTGCGTCGTGGCGCGATCGTGATGTGCGTGACAGAAAATATGATGACGTGTTGTACAGACTGTTGAGCAGTTCCTTGGTGAATTGATATGATCGTGTCGAAAAGCTGAGCTAAATCAGAGCATTATACATATTAGGAATTTAGTCCTGTTGTACATCTGTTGTACAGCGGTACTTAAGTGATTTAAGCCCAATAAAATCAATACGTTGTAGAGCTTACGGTATGCGAAGCGCTAAGGCCTTTCTGCACTTCAAAAGCGCAGTCAAAAATATCAACGACAAAAGCCACCTCAAGGGGTGGCTTTTTTGTTGCCCGCGATGTGCTGGTTTATCCGGTTGATGGCTGCCTGTATCCTCCGGCTGAGTTCCTCTATACAAAGTCAGCGATTGGCCCTTTGCTCGGGTCGCTGAGGCAACATTAGCTGGGGTTAGGTCAATGCCTTTTACAATGTCACAATCGGCTTTGCCGGTATTCATCAACGGACTGAACGCCCTTTCGGGCATCCTCGACAAAGCGGTTGAATTTGCGGCAGCAAAAAAGATCGATGATTCCGTACTTCTGCAAATGCGCCTTTCGCCGGATCAATTTCCGCTGATCAGGCAGATTCAAATTATGACGGATTCAGCCAAGAACGGTTCTGCAAGAGTGTCCGGCGTCGAGCCGCCAAAGCATGCGGACAAAGAAGCCAGCTTTGCTGAGCTGAAGACGAGAATCACAGAAACAATTACGTTTCTCGAAACCATTGACGAAAATGCATTCAATGCCGGCGCCGACAAGCAGATCGTTTTCCCCTTGGGAAAATTATACAAAGGCGAGATGAAAGGTGACGCTTACGTCACGCATTTCATGATTGCGAATTTCTACTTCCACTTCACAACGGCCTACGCAATCCTGCGTCATAGCGGCGTCGATATTGGCAAGATGAGCTTTCTTGGCGCAATCCCGATGACCCGCACGGCGGTATAGAAGCTGGCCTGGCTGTGCACTTTGGCTCCGCCGCCTCTGTTATTTTAAGCGTATATTGATAACTTGATATACGTTGAATAGCACGTCGCTAGCTCGGACCTTGTGAACAGCATAGTAAGGAAAGAAATGCCTACATATCGGCTCATGGTTGCGGACGTCGACTCGCCCTCGTATTTCGTGGCGACGGCGGCGGTCAAGCTCGGTTTCTTCAAGCAGCAGGGCGTCGACGTCGAATTCGTGCCTGAATATGGCGCCAAGCATGGGCCCGAGCAGCTGCGCGACGGCGGCATTCATTTCTTTGGCGGGCCGGCGTTTGCCGCGACGCGCGCCTTCCCGGCCTGGAAGGGCGCCAAACTGCTCTGCGCGCTATCGCAGAACTCTTATTGGTTCATGGGCGTGCGCAAGGACCTCGACATTCCGCGCGGCGACATCAAGGCGCTGAAGGGTCTGCGCATCTCCTCGTCCTTCGCGTTTCCGCGCACGGCGCTGCGCCACATGCTCGTGGAGGCCGGTCTCGACATGGACCATGACGAAGTGCGCATCGTTGAGAGCTTGCCGACGGATTCAGAGTGGCACAGCCGTGATGGCGTGTCGGCCATCCAGCAGAACCATGCCGATGGCTTCTGGGGCAACGGCATGCGGCTGGCGCTCGCCGAAAAGGCGGGTGTCGCGAAGTTACATCTCGACCTTCGCCGGGGCGACGGACCGCCAGGCGCGCATCGCTACAATTTCGCGGCGCTGACGGTCACTGAGGCCTTGATTGAAAAGGAGCCCGAAGTCGCGGCCGCGGCCGTGCGCGCCATCGTCGCGACACAGAAGGCGCTTCAGGCCGATCCGTCTCTGGCGAAGAAAGTCTGCGATGAGCTGTTTCCCGGTGAAGAAGAGGCGGAGGTCATGCCAATCCTGATCGCCCGCGATGCTCCGTTCTATGACGCCGCCATCTCGCCCGATGTCGTGGATGGATTGAACAAGTTCGCAATGGCAAACGGGTTGATCGACAAGCCGCTGGCTCGGGGAGATATCGTCGCCGAGCGGTTTAGCCATCTTTGGAAGAGCTGAAGCCAAGCGCCAGGCTTTCTCAGCCTGCAAGACAAATTGAAAAAGCCGCTCGCAGGAGCGGCTTTTTTGTTGCGTAAAATTCTGGCTGTCCTCGGCGGCAGACAAGCGCCCTGACGCAGGGATGGAACGAATAGCTTTGCCGCTACGTTGTTTTGTGCTTGCGCCGCCCAGTCTTGGCGCGCAGGAACTGGAGTTCATCATGTTCAAGATTATGCTGACGGGCAGTCTTTTGATTGGGGCCGCAATCTTGGCGCCGACGCTGGCTTTGGCTCAGGTTCGTCTTGATCCCGCGCTTTTGAATGGCGTGGGCGTGGGCGCGCAAGAGGCTCAATACCGCCGGGGCTATGGCGGGCGCCGATATTACGGCAACCGCAGGGGGTACAATGGCGGCGCCGCCGCTGCCGGGATTATCGGCGGCCTGGCTGCTGGCGCCATTATCGGCGGGGCGCTGTCAAATCAATATGGCCAGCCGCAAACCATATACGGGGCGCCCGATCAAGGCGCTGTCGATTATTGCATCCAGCGGTTCCGCTCCTACGACGTTCACAGCGGAACATACGTTGGATACGACGGCATGCGCCATTCCTGCCCCTGAACGGCAATCCTGCATGGTCTACCCATCTGTCACAAGATGCGGAGACCGTGAGCCGGCGTCGTTACAACGCAAGCCAGGTGCGCCATAAATGAAAATACGAGGCTCCAACAAAGGCTCGTATTGTGCTTGATTTGATGGTCGATCTGATGCTTTCGGCTATTTTTGCAGCCATTGTTGCGGCGGCGTATCTGTGTTTCAGACGGGCCAATCCGTCAAAGCGGACGCCATCAGGATATTTCTGGCGTTGTTCGCGTTCACCAGCTTGCGCCTGCTGGCGTTCGATTAAACGCCCAATTTTCAAGCGTCTGTTGAGCGGAACGCTCCTTCCGGCAAGGGCGCCTTATGTTGACAAGCGCGCGTCGAACGCGCCAAAGTTAAAACAATGAAATCGGGAGGAATAATCGATGGACGATGCGGAGATCGTTGTGCGTCAGCCAAATGTCGCAATAGATTCCGCAGTCGTTTTTTCGATGCGTGACTTGCCGCTGCTTGAGCAGGGCACGAGTTACGATCCTCTCGCCACCGCTGAAAATCTTTGGGTGAACATTAAAGTTTATGCGAGCGGCGGCGAGAATACGCTGCATTCGCACGGCGGCGAGGATCATTCCTTCATCGTGTTGCAGGGCAAGGCGACGTTCACGTTCGGGGACGGGCGCGTGCAGAGCGTTGGCGTGCATGAGGGGGTCATGATCCCCAAGAACGTTCAATACATGTTTGAGGCGGACGAGACCGAGAATCTTGTTCTGCTGCGCGTGGGCGGCGGTCAGCGCACCGGGCGGGGGCTCGATGATCTCACGCGCTTTGGCACGCCCAAAGATGTGACGACGCAGACCGTCGATTCCGCTGGCGCCGTTAAAGTGGGCTCCAAAAGCGGCGAGACGTCCAAGATTCGCGTTTATGCTGCGGGCAAGTTCTTCTCGCCGAGCTGATTTGCGTGCGCCTGAAATCCTCGCGACGCGCAATGCGCGCGCGCATCTGAAACATATACGGGGTTGTTATGCTTGAAATTATCACAGACGCCGCGCAATTTGCAGGCATTTCGGAAGAGCAGGCCAAGACCTTCCCGCGCCGCACGCTGATCGGCGCTGAGCTTGATGCGGCTGCAAGCGCTGCAATGCCGAAGATGATTTCAACCGATGCGCATGTGATGGAGCCGGATGCTTTGTGGCAGGAATTGCCGCAGCGTTTGCAGCAACATTTGCCCAAAGTAGCGTTCCGCAACTCGCCCCCCGGCGCCACCGATCCGCATCTGCGTCTGGCCGACCAGGAGACGGACGGGGTTGAGGCGGAGATTCTGTTTCCCAATTACGGCATGGCGTTGTTTGGAATTGACGACGTCGAGACGCAGCAGGAATCCTTCAAGCTGTATAACGACTGGATCTCCAATTTCTGCAAGACCGATCCAAAGAAGCTATATGGCGTCCCCTGCGTCTCCGTTTACGATATCAAGGCGGGCATCAAGGAAATGCAGCGCGGTCACGGCATGGGCCTGAAGGGCGCGATGCTTTGGCAAGTGCCTGACGAGCGGCTTCCGTTTACCTCCGAGCATTACGAGCCGCTTTGGGCCGCCTGCGCGGAGGCCAAACAGCCGGTCATTTGCCATATTTTGACAGGCCATTCCTACACCAAGGGCGGCGTTCGCGCCGTTGGCATGGAGCGCATTCGCAACGCCGTGAACAAGAAGCAGGACGATTCAGCAAACACGCTGTTCGATTTCATCTTCTCCGGTGCGTTTGATCGTCACCCCGATTTGCGTTTGTTGCTGGCCGAGAGCGAGATCGGCTGGTTGCCGTTCCTGTTGCAGCAATGGGATTATTATTTCGAGCGCTTCCGCAACACCGATCCGCTGCCGATCAAGCGTCGGCCGAGCGAGATCTTCGCCGAGCATGTCTACGGCACGTTCCTTGAAGATTATGTGGGTACGCGCGCGTTCCCGTGGTGGGGCGACAAGAATTGCATGTGGTCCAACGATTACCCGCATTTCAACATGACGTTCCCGCATTCGCGCGAAGTGGTTGAATACCATCTGCAAGGGCTCGACGAAGAGAAGCGCAGGCGCCTGACGCGCGATAATGCGATCCAGCTTTTCGGCCTCGATCTCTGACGTCGCAGAACCGGATTTCAAAAGTGAAATCCGGTTTGATACTTAAAAAAAATCCCTGCGGGAGAGCGCGATGTTCAGAACGGCTCTGGCTTCCACCATGGCGTGCGCGCTCGCTGCGCTCTCCAGCGCTCAGGCGCAATCGTCCGACGCTTTCTACGCGGGCAAGAACCTTGAGATCTACGCCGGTTCCAGCGCTGGAGCCGGCTATGATCTTTATGCGCGCTTGCTGTCGCGTCATTTTGGAAAACATCTGCCGGGGACGCCGACGATCGTCGTGAAGAATCTGGCGGGCGCGGGCGGCTTGCGCTTGGCCAATTGGCTTTACTCGGTTGCCCCGCGCGATGGGCTGTCCATTGGGACTTTTGGGCGTGGCGTCGCGTTTGAAAGCCTGCTTAATCCCAAAAGCGATTCCTTCGACAGTCGCAAGTTCGCCTGGATTGGCAGCGTGAACGATGAAGTCAGCGTTTGCGTTGCGTGGAATTCGTCGGGCGTCGCCAAGTTCGAAGATGTGTTCACCAAGGAATTGACGGTCGGCTCTACGGGGGCGGGCGGCGACACGTTCATCTTCTCGACGCTGCTCAATGGCGTGCTTGGCGCCAGGCTGAAAATCGTCAGCGGCTATCCCGGCGGCAACGAGATCAGCCTGGCGATGGAGCGCGGCGAGGTGCAGGGACGCTGCGGCTGGTCATGGTCGAGCCTCAGCGCCACACATTCCAAATGGGTTGAGGGCGGACAGGTGCGCGTGCTGGCGCAGCTTGGGCTCGCCAAACATCCTGATCTTCCCAATGTGCCGCTTGCGCTTGAATTTGCCAGTAGCGCGGAGCAGCGCGATTCCTTGCGGCTTGTGTTCGCGCGCCAGGCCATGGCGTGGCCGTTTGCCGCCCCGCCGGGGACGCCGGCAGCGCGCGTGCAGGATTTGCGGAAAGCTTTTGTGGCCGCATTGAACGATCCCGCGCTTCTGGCCGACGCCGGGAAAGGCGGCTTTGAAGTGCGCCCGGTTTCGGGCGAAGACATCGAGGCGATGCTGGTTCAAGCCTATCAGATTCCCGAAGCGGTCGTGAAGCGCACCGCCGAGATGCTGAAATAACGACGGTCAATAATGCGGGGGCTTCTGGTCCGGTGCATCGCGCTGCGCGCCGATGTTCTGGAATTGCTCCCGCAAATGCGCGCCCTGTCGCTCAAGAGCGTCGATCTTGCGCCATTGCTGAGTAATAACGTCGTTTAGCTCCGCGATCATCTGGTCCTGATGGGCGATGCGCATTTCCAGAGCGTCGAGGCGGGCGTTTGCATCGGCGGGGCGTTGGTTCATGTTACTCGTTCGCTCATGAAGGGGCGCCTTTGCGCTTGAATGGCAACCGGCGCCGGCCGCCCAGCATGTGCAGCGCAGCGCCGCATTAGGCAATAAAAAAAGCTGTCTATGCGGCGTGCGAGCTGCGCCTCAACGCAAACTGAGCGGGGCGGCGGTTCAATCGGGAAGAAACAGGTTTACGGGCAGCCGAGCAGGCAGCAAAATGGTAGAGAGAACCTGTAATCCTTCGGAGATTCTCATGACTTCTTGCAGGCGACAATGACTTCGGCTGGCCTTGCTGACGCCCTCACCATTCTGATCGCCGCCGTACTTTCGTTCACGCTGGTTGACCTCATCAAGCGCAGGCGGAACGCGCGGATTTATCTGTTCGTGACCAATCTGTGGTCGCTTGCGCGTTTGGCTTTGCCGTTCTTGCCCGCGCCCAGGAGCGGTGAGCGTGACGCGGCTGCGCCTGTCTCCGGCAAACCGACGCGGCAGATGCTGCGGCAAGCGTCGCGGCAGGCTGGAGCCGCCCGGGACAAGACGAAGCGCCCGCCGCGCTAGACGCGGGCGGGCGCTGCTTTTCAGGCTGCGTGCTGGCCCAGCGTGAACGGAATTTGGGTCGGGCCTGAACGGCGCACGACCTCTTTCGTTTCCATATTATAACCCTGCTGCAAGATGCGTCCGACCAGCACTTCGCTGCGGAAAATCAGCGCCACCGAGCGCGCGGGCCCTCCCTGTTCGGCATGGATGGAGAACGGGGGAACCAGATCGACGTTGCCGGGGCCGCCGTTGGTGACGTAGGCGAGCTTCACTTCAGCTTTAGTTGGATCGGACCCATCGTCCACGCGGTCGTAACGCTCCAGCGATTCGTGTCCTTCCAGCAGGCCGTAAAGCACCCAGGCCTGCGAATGATCATGGACGCTGCCTTTGCGATGGGGCGTGCGCACAACAGCGTTGATGACGAAGCCATACGTTTCGTCAGTGTGCAGCAGCAGGTTCTTATGCCCCTCGGTGGACGGCCAGCTCTGCGATTCAGTCTGCATGGCCTTTTGCGCGACAAGGGCTTCAAACAGCGGCTTGGTCTTCTCCATCCGGCGGCCCATGTCGGCCTCGTCGCCCCAAACGGCGTGAACGTCCTTGAGGAATTGCGTGAACAGGGCCTGCGCGTCCGACATCTCGTTCTCTCCCATTTGATATTGCTTTAGGTTGGCTTGATGCTATGCGCCGGACCGCGATAATTCAAGTTCGTGCGCGTTTGCAGAAAGCTTTTGGAGGGACTGTACATTGGGCGCCAATCGATGGCGCCAATGTCGTTTGGCATTATGGATGTGGGCAAGGTCGTCACCGCCTTCATGATCCGGCAAATCTTCATCAAATAACTTGAGGGCCGGTTCAAAGGCGCAGCGTGGGGTATTGAGGGCTGAACGCTGGTTTTCAGGCGGCGTGAAATCAGACTTTCAAATTCCTGAATAATGATTTGTCGCTGCAATTTTTGCGGTTATTCTCATTAAAACAGATTCTTGCAGCCGTTCCGCTTCTAGGATCGCGCTATGGCCCTCTTGTATGGCTCATGCTTTTGAGCATTGCGAAATTGGGCCGGGGGTTTAAAACGCTTCCAAACGCTGGCGCAAAGTCGGCATGTCCCAACGAAGGAAACGTCATGCAATTCGGCCTCTATGCTCCTATCCCTATGGCGACTGTCGGCTCCCCGGAGATTTCGGCGTCCCATCAGGCCGCGCTGAAGCCGCTGGCTCCCAAGCAGCGCGACGGCCAGATGGACCATGCCGAAAACCTGCTGATGGCCGCAGATGCAAACGGGTTCGACCTGTGCCTGTTCGCCGAGCGTCACCTTGGCAGCGATCTTTCCGGCTGGTTGCTGGCGGGCGCGCTGGCGTCGCGCTTTGAAAACATCCGGGCGCTGGTCGCCATCCATCCCGGCCTGCTTGATCCGGTTCTGACCGCAAAAATGTCCGTGTCGCTCGATCGCATGTGCAAGGGACGTATGGCGCTCAATGTCGTCAACGGCTGGTTCGACGAAGAATTCATGATGTTCGGCGGTAAGGTGCTGAGCGGCGAAGAGCGCTACAAGCGCTCCACCGAATTCATCTCGGTCCTGCGCGGCCTGTGGGAAAACGATAAGTTCACCATCGACGGGGATTATTACAAGTTGAAGGACGCGCATCTTCTGCTGAAGCCTGCCGGTGCGTCGCCGGAAATTTTCTCCGTCAGTTCCGGGGACGAGGGCCGCGATTTTGTGGCTGAGACGTGCGATTGGTGGTTCGTAAACTATCCCAAAGATGCGGAAACCACCGAGGACGTCATGCGCGGTTTCGAGAGCGCCATCGCTGACATGCGCAAGCGCACGCAAGCTTTGGGCCGCAACATGAAGTTTGCCATGAACCCGTTCGTGGCGCTTGGCCCTGACGCGGAGAGCGCCTTTGATGCAACCGTCAATCGCGTAATGGAATTCGATCCCGAAACGGATGCGCGCAAGATGAAGCGCCGCATGCTGCCCGCCATGAAGGCTGGTTGCGTGGGAACGCCCGCGCAGGTGCGCGCCCAATTGGGCCGCTATCGCGACATGGGCATGGAGCTGATCCTCTGCAAAATGATCCCCAGCGTTGAAAATATCGAAGCGATTGGACGTGAAGTCATCACGCCCTTAAGGGCAAGCTGACTTCACAAGCCCATCCCGTAAGACGGAACATCCGGGGCGTGCGGCGATCTCGTCGCGCGCCCCTGGTTTGTTGGTCGCGGATCGTATCGCCGCGCTTGCTCTGCAGGCGAGAATGCGGGACATTGACGGCATAATATGAATCGCGCCCCATCGAGAGGAGCGCGTCAACTTCAGGGCTGGAAGCGATGCTGCGCAGCGAAGAGAACCAAAAACTCACTCGCGTTGGCCCCGGAACGCCGGGCGGCAATTTCTTTCGTCAATACTGGCAGCCTATCCTTTTGGCGAGCGAGCTTGAAGGGCCAGATTGCGCGCCCGTGCGCGTGCGCTTGCTGGGCGAAGATCTGATCGCGTTCCGCGACAGCGAAGGCCTCATCGGCATGGTCGACGCCTATTGTCCTCACCGCCGTGCGCCTATGTTTTTCGGACGCAACGAGGAGTGCGGCCTGCGCTGCGTCTACCACGGCTGGAAGTTCAATCGCGACGGCGATTGCGTTGATATGCCATCGGAGCCGGCCGGAACGCCATTGCAGGCGCGCGTCAAGATCAAGGCCTATCCTGCGATAGAAAAGGGCGGCGTAATCTGGACCTATATGGGGCCGCGTGAATCGGTTCCTCCGGCGCCTGATTATGAGTGGATGCGCGCGCCTGCTTCGCATCGCTTCGTTTCGAAGACGTTTGAGCATTGCAATTATCTGCAAGCGCTGGAGGGCGGACTCGATACTGCGCATTCGTCTTACGCGCACAACAACGACATCAAAAATCGCAACATGCCGCGCAATCGCGACAAGGCGCCACGCCTTGATGTCGAGTTGACCGATTACGGTTATCGCTACATTTCGCAGCGTCGCGTCGGCGAAAATCTGAATTACGTGCGCATCTATCAATACATCATGCCGGCGCAGCAGATACGCGGCAGCATCATCAAGATCGAAGGCGGCATGGCCGATTATCCCCGTTTTGACGGGCATATATGGACACCGATAGACGACGAGAGCTGCTTCGTCTTCAACATGATGTATAGCTATGATGAAAATACGCCTCTGCCGCATGATATTGTGCAGGGCTGGGAATCGCGCGCAGGACGCGGGCCTGAACATCATGTGCCCAATTCGTTCAAGCTGCTTGCCGACAAGAGCAATGATTATTTCATTGATCGCGACATGCAGAAAAACAAAACCTTCACAGGCATTGCAGGCGTGAATACGCAGGATTACGCTCTGCAAGAGGGTATGGGCGTAATCTCTGATCGCAGTCTTGAGAACCTTGGGTCGTCCGACAAAGCCATCGTCGCCATGCGTCGTCTGATGTCGCGCTCGATTGACGGCGTCGCCAATGGCCAGACTCCGCCGGGCGTTGATCCCGCCAGCCATGGCCATGTGCGCCCGCACGATAATTATCTGCCCGACGACAAGACATGGCAGGACGCGCTGTCGCATGAACTTGTCGCCAAATGGTGAAGATAAAAAAGCGTTCATTGGCGACAACAGGGAGGATGCTTATGCGTAATACGTTCATCAGCAGCAGCTTTGGCGCAATAATCGCAGCAGGAATTGCTGCTGTTTGCGCGCCGTCGTCTTCGCAGGCGCAAGATTTCTACAAGGGCAAGACCGTTACTGTCATCATTCCCTCGTCCGCAGCGGGCGGCTATGACACGTATGCGCGTTTGCTGGCGCGCCACATGGGGCAATATCTGCCTGGCAAGGCCGACATGGTGCCGCAGAACATGCCGGGCGCTGGCGGTAAAGTCGCTGTGGCTTACATGGCCAATGCTGCGCCAAAAGACGGTACTGTGATTGCGGGCACGTATCCGCAGGCGCTGACGGAGGCCGCTTTCGGGCGTGCTGATCTGGTTAAGTTCAACACCAAGGCGCTCACCTATATCGGCAGCATGAACGGCGAGCCCTATTATTGCTTTGTTCGCAGCGACGCCAAAGTTAAGAGCCTGCGTGATTTGCAGAGCGAGGAACTGATCGTCGGCGCGACCGGGCAGGGGTCGTCGACCTCCATTTCGCCGGCGCTTTTGAATAATCTCATTGGCACCAAGTTTCGCATCATCTCAGGCTATCCCGGCTCCAGTCAGGTGATCCTGGCTGTGTTGAAGAACGAAGTGCAGGGATGGTGCGGAATGGGGCTAAGCTCCATCCATGGCGTGGCTGACGATGAATTGCGCAAGGGCGCCGTCAAGATTCTGTTTCAGGAGAACGGCGACCCCAACGAGCGCGTGAAAGAGATGAAGCTTGATCGCGCGACCGACGCCGCCAGGAGCGCGGAAGATCGCAGGATCATGGATCTGATCTATTCGCAGCAAATATACGGTCGCCCGTTCCTCGCACCAGCCGGCATTCCGCCCGCGCGCGTGGCCGAATTGCGAGCCGCGTTTGACGCTGCGATCAAGGATCCGAAACTGAGAGCAGATGCAGCGCGCATGAATCTCGAACTTCGCTCCATGACCGGCGAGCAATTACAGGCGATCATCGAAGACCTTTATTCGACGCCCCCAGCTTTGCTTGAACGAGCGCGTAATGCGCTTGAACCGGGTTTGGCCATGCAGGAATTGCCGGGGGCCAAAAAGAGCGCCGAGTGAACGCTGGGCCTGACAGGCGCGATCACGCTCGGATAGAGATATTGTAGTCAATCAACAGGGGGAAACATGTCGCAGGCTCAAGAGCAGGCGCAGGCTGAAGCGCCGAAGTATTTTCTCAATCCCTATATGGATTGGGCTGAAGCCGAAGGCGTTCCGGTTCATCTTAACTTCGGGCACGATCTGCTGGCGCTTGAGACGGCGCCGTGGGATCGCTATGACGCGCGCGGCTGTTTTGCGCATACGCATGGTCGCGGCGATTTCTGCGCCAATTACGTGCTGGAAATTGAGGCCGGCAAGAAGACGAGCCCGATCAAGCATCTTTACGAAGCTTTCTTCTATGTGCTGTCGGGCTTTGGTTCGACTGTCGTGTGGTTGCCGACCGGAGAGAAGCAGACGTTTGAATGGGGCCCGAAGGCTTTGTTCTCCATCCCGCTCAATTGCCAGTATCAGATCTTCAACACGTCAGGGCGCGAGAACGCGCGCCTGTCGTGCACCAACGACGCCCCGCTGGCGATCAACCATTATCACAGCCTCGACTTCATCTTTAACAACCCATGCGTTTTCCCCGAGCGCATCGGCAAGCCCAACAGCTTTCAGGGCGAGGGCGAGTTAGGCCAGTTCGACCGCAAGGGCGCGGCTGCGACCATCAACATCTGGGAGACGAATTTCGTCAGCGATCTGACGAGCTTCAAGCTCTATGACCTGAATGCGCGCGGCAAGGGATCGCGTAACGTTTTCTTCCAGCTCACCGACGGTACGATGCATGCGCACACGTCCGAAATTCCGGTGGGGCGCTACAAGAAAGCCCACCGCCATGCGGCTGGAACGCATGTGCATGCGGTGAGCGGCGAAGGCTATTCGCTGCTTTGGTACGATGGAGATTCAGAGTTTGTTGAAATTCCGTGGCGTCACGGCTTCATGTACACGCCGCCGTTCTGGATGTTCCATCAGCATTTCAACACCTGCCCGACTCCTGCGCGCTATCTGGCGTGCAGCCTCGGCAGCGCGCGCTATCCCACGATCTCGCTGCGCCGCGTGAGCAACGAGGGCGGCGGCTCTACGTCAGTCAAGCAGGGCGGACGGCAGATTGAATACGAGGATCAGGATCCGCGCATTCATCGCAAGTTCCTTGAGGAAACGCAGAAGTTCGGCGTTACGTCAGAGATGAGCGACATCTTCGACGAGGCCGCGATTTTGGCGATCCCGAAGGAGAAGCTCACTGGCGTGATCAGCACGCCTGAGCTGAAAGGGCCTGCAATCTAACAACAATATCAGGAGGGGGCATGTTTGCTTTTATGCGTTTCGGGCTCGTCTTGGTCGCATTGGCGGCGCCCCTTTCCACTGTTGCAATCGCAGATAATGTGATTGCGCAATGGGACCAGGTGAAGCCGCCGCCGGCGCCTGCGTTGAAGCCTGCGAAGGTGGAGGCGGAGAAGACGGCGTTGTTGCTGTTTGATTTCACGACGCAGACCTGCACCGAGAAAGTGCGTCCGCGTTGCTGGGCAAACGTGCCGGGGCTCGCCAGACTGCTGGCGGACGCTCGCGCCAACAAGGCGCTCGTCATCTTCTCCGTGGCGCAGGTCGGCACCGACCGCAAGGACGTGTTGCCGGAGATCAAGCCGCTCGACAGCGAAGAGGTTTTGCCGTCGCTCGGGCCTGACAAGTTTCTTGCCAGCGATTTCGAGAAAGACCTGAAAGCCAAGGGGATCACGACGCTGATCCTGACCGGCACGGCCGCGCATTCCACCGTTCTGCACACGGGGGCGTCTGCGGCTTTGCGTGGCTTCAACGTGATTGTGCCTGTTGACGGTATGTCGTCAAATGAGAGCTACAGCGAGTCCTATACAGCGTGGCACCTGGCCAATGCAGCGCGCGTTTCTGCGAAGGTGACGCTGACGCGCGTGGATATGATTTCTTATTAAGAAGAGCGCGCGCCAGTCGGCGCGCGCTCATTAACAGGGGCTTTGCGCTCCCCGTTGCATCAATCCTCGGGCACGAACCGCACGGCGCCGCGCGCCGCGCTTGTCGTCATCGAGGCGTAGGCGCGCAAAGCGGTCGTGATCTTGCGCGGACGCACTTCGGCAGGCTTCCAGCCGGCCTTGTCCTGCGCAATACGGCGGGCGTCCAGAACGTCCTGCGGCACAGCCAGATGGATGCTGCGGTTGGGGATGTCGATCTCGATCCGGTCGCCGTCCTGCACCAGTCCGATCATGCCGCCTTCGGCCGCTTCCGGCGAGCAATGGCCGATGGACAGGCCGGACGTGCCGCCCGAGAAGCGCCCGTCGGTGATGAGCGCGCAAGCTTTGCCCAGTCCCTTCGATTTGATGTAGCTCGTGGGATAGAGCATTTCCTGCATGCCGGGGCCGCCGCGCGGGCCTTCATAGCGGATAACGACCACGTCTCCCGCCTTCACGGCGCCGGCGAGGATGCCCTTCACGGCGGTATCCTGGCTTTCGAAGACTTTTGCGGGGCCGGAGAATTTGAGGATGCTCTCATCAACGCCGGCCGTCTTCACGATGCAGCCTTCAAGCGCGAGATTGCCCGAAAGCACTGCAAGGCCGCCGTCTTTTGAAAACGCGTGCTCCATGTCGCGGACTACGCCCGCTTGGCGGTCGGCATCCAGCGTCTTGTAGCGGCGCTCCTGGCTAAATGCGGTTTGCGTGGGCACGCCGCCGGGCGCGGCGCGATAGAAGGTGGAAACAGACTCGTCGTTCGTGCGCGAGATGTCCCACTTGTTCAGCGCCTCGGCGAGGGTTGGCGCATGCACGGTGGGGATGTCGCTATGGATGAGCCCGGCGCGATCAAGCTGGCCGACAATGGCCATGATGCCGCCGGCGCGATGCACGTCTTCCATGTGCACGTCGGGCGTCGACGGCGCTACCTTGCACAACACGGGCGCCTTGCGCGACAGGCGGTCGATGTCGCCCATGGTGAAATCAACGCCCGCTTCGTGAGCGGCTGCCAAAAGATGCAGCACAGTGTTGGTGGAGCCGCCCATTGCGATGTCCACCGTCATTGCGTTTTCAAACGCCTTGAACGAGGCAATCCCGCGCGGAGTCGCGGTGACGTCGTCCTTCTCGTAATAGCGGCGGCACAGATCAACGATCCGGCGACCGGCCTCCAGAAACAGTTCGCGGCGATCTGCGTGCGTCGCCAGCACCGAGCCGTTGCCGGGCAGCGACAGGCCCATGGCCTCGGTGAGGCAGTTCATGGAATTGGCTGTGAACATGCCCGAGCAAGAACCGCATGTGGGACAGGCGGAACGCTCGATGTTCGACACTTCCTCATCGGTCATCTTGTCGTCGGCGGCGGCCACCATTGCATCGACAAGATCGAGCGCGTGCTCCTTGCCGTTGATGAGCACCTTGCCGGCTTCCATAGGTCCGCCGGAGACGAAGATTGCGGGGATGTTGACGCGCAAAGCGGCCATCAACATGCCAGGCGTGATCTTGTCGCAATTGGAAATGCACACCATGCCGTCGGCGCAATGGGCGTTGACCATGTATTCGACGCTGTCGGCGATAAGCTCGCGCGAGGGCAGGCTGTAGAGCATGCCGTCATGGCCCATGGCGATGCCGTCGTCCACGGCGATCGTGTTGAATTCTTTGGCGACGCCGCCAGCGTTCTCGATCTCGCGCGCCACCATCTGGCCCAGATCCTTCAAATGGACGTGGCCGGGTACGAATTGCGTGAACGAGTTCACCACGGCGATGATCGGCTTGCCGAAATCGCCGTCCTTCATGCCGGTGGCGCGCCACAGGCCGCGCGCGCCTGCCATATTGCGTCCGTGTGTGGTGGTGCGTGAACGGTAGACGGGCATGTTCGACTTTCCTTGAGCTGGCTCTTCAGCGTCTTTTACAGGTTGGCGCGTTCCCTTGCCATGGGCATTTAGCGCGCGCGGCATTGCGATGCGGCATTTCGGCGTTTAGCCTAAACTATAAGTCCAGCAGTTAAAATTCGTGGATTCCCGGAGGAACGCCCAGTGAGGTTCTGTTTGTCGGCCTCACCAGTGGCGCTCAAGGCGCGGGTTTCTAGCGGCCAATCGCTTTGAGCGGCGGCGTCAGCGGCTCAACTGCTTCCTTGGCGTCGGAGCCTGTCTCCCTGCGCGTGCAGAGCGCTGTCTACGGGATCGGCCTGTTCACGACCTCGATCTTCCATATCGGCTCGATCATCATCCCGCTTTACGTCTATACGATGAACCCGTCGCCGTTGCTGTTTGGCCTCGTGTTCAGCGCCGCCCATGTGCTGCCGCTCCTGTTCTCGATTCACGCCGGCGCGCTGATGGACAGGCTGGGTGCGCGCCGGGTGATGTTTGTCTGCACCGTTATTTCCGGCATTTTGCCGTTGCTCTACCCCATGGCGACGTGGATCTGGGCGCTGATCGTCTTGCAGATGTTTCTGGGCCTTGTGGAATCCATGGGCTGGATCGGCGCGCAGACGATGATCGGCCAGTACATGCACGGCAAGACGCTTTACGCCGGGCGTCTGAGTTTCGTGATCCGTCTCGGGCAATTGGTGGGTCCGCCGCTGGCGGGGCTCACATGGGATTTGCTGGGGCCATGGGGCGCGTTCACGCTGATGGGTTTATGGGCGGGCGGCGGATTTTTCTGCGCGCTGCTGTTGCCGCCGCTGGCGGCTGATTCCCGTACGCCCGGCGCCTCCAACGCGCATCTGCGCGGCGCGAAATGGCGGGCGCTAATGCCCAAATGGAGCGATTACCTGACGGCGTTTGGACTGCTGGCCACGCCCTCCGTCGCGCTGATCGTCATTCTTGGCGCGATGATGCATCTGGGCAATGCCGTTCAAAGCTCGTTCTACGTCGCGTGGCTGAAGGATATGGGCATTGCGGGTACGGCGATTGGCCTGCTGAGCCCTGCGGGGGCGATCGGCGCGGCTGTCTTCTCGCTGATGACTGCGCCTTTGACCCGTTACGTGAGCGGGTTCTGGGTCACGCTGCTGGCGCTTTGGGCCGGCATTTTGTTTGTCTGCATCACGCCGCTGCTGGGCACGTACCTCGCGCTGCAAATCGCTATGTTCATGCGCTCGGGAATGAACGGGCTGGCGCAACCGCTGGTGATTACGTTGGTGCTGCGCGGCGCCGGGCGCAGCAATCAGGGTAAGGCGATTGGCCTGCGCGGCACCGCCAACCGCATGGCGTCCATTATTGCGCCGCTGGCCATGGGCGCCATTGCGGAAGTGGTGGGGCTGGAGAATTCGTTCTATGTGGTCGGCGCCATCGTCAGCGCGGCCATGACCGCCATCGCATTTTACCTGTGGCGCCACCCCCATGTGGCGCGCAGCGGCGAGGATTAGGCGCGCGGCGCCTCAAGGTTTGCAGTCAGGGAGATAATTATGCGGGCTTTTGGCTTGGTCGGTTCGGTGCTTTGCGCCCTCGTCGCATTTGGCGGATTGGCTGCTGCGCAGCCGCAAAGCGATGCGAATTTTTTCGCGGGCAAGAGCTTGCGCATGATTATTGGCTATGGGCCGGGCGGCGGCTACGATCTTTACGGGCGCTTCGCCGCTGAATTTCTTGGCCCCTTCATTCCCGGACAGGCTAACATCGTGCCGCAGAACATGCCGGGCGCGGGCTCGTTTGTGGCCGCCAAACATATGCAGACCGTCGCGGCCAAAGACGGCACGGTGATGGGAAGTCTTGTGCAATCGCTGGCGCTGGATGCTGCGACGGGCAATGCCGTGGGTCTCGACGTGCGCAGTTTTGTTTATGTTGGGCGACTGACCAGCAATATTGATCTTGGCATCGGGCGCCCCGGCGGGGCCGTCTCGACGTTTGAGGAGGCGCGCGCGCGCGAGTTCACTGTGGGCGCCACGAGCGGAGCTTCGCCGGCTGTCCTCTTGCCGTCTGCGCTGAACGTCTATGGCGGCGCAAAATTCAAGCTGATCCGGGGCTATCAGGGCATAGCCGAAACCTTGCTTGCGCTGGAGCGTGGGGAAGTCGACATCGCCGGCTCAGGCGGCCTTGCGGGCCTGCTTTCCAGCCACCCGAGCTGGATTCTCGAACGCAAGGCGCCGATCCTGTATCAGGCGGCCCTGAAGCGCCATCCGCTGCTCCCTCATGTGCCTACGCTTGAGGAGCTTGCGTTGACGGACGAGGGGCGCGTGGTGACGCGCGCAATATCCAGTTCCGCCGAGGTCGGGCGCTCGATCATCCTGCCGCCTGATGTTCCTCCCGCCCGCGTCGCCGTCTTGCGCGCTGCGTTCGAGACGATGATGAAAGATCCCGGCGTGCTGGCTGCCGCGCAAAAGCGAAATGTTACGCTTGAATTTGCGACGGGCGAAGCGATGGATTCGCTTGTGGTGGAGACGCTGGCCTTGCCTCAGCCGATCCTTGAGAAAATCGCGTCCCTGCTCAAGCAATAGCGCCGGTCAGGCCTTGCGCACACGCCAGCCGGCGACACCCGCCATCACGAGCTCGCCGGTGTTCTGGTTGCGCCAGCCGCCCTCGATCCAGACGCATGGATAGGGCATGCGATAGGTGCCGACATGGTCCTCGCAGAGCAGGTCGCAAGGCGCGCCTTCCGGCGGTTGGCCCTCTCCAGGGTAATCGTCTAGCCTGTTCTGGCGCGAGGCGACGCGTTTGGTGATTTCGTTGTTCATATTCCCAGAATACACGCTTGCAGCGTGATAGGGGGCGGAAATTGGAATTTAACCCCTCCACCCTTAACTTCGCCGTTTTTAAACCGCTCCGTCGTCTCGTATAACAGACATCGAATCAGCATTTGTTTCATCAATCGGGGCTCGCCATGAATACGAAGATTGCGGTTCTCTCCGTCCTCGCGCTCAGCACGGCGCTTGGCGCCTGCGCCACGACAGGGCCTGCTTCGCCCAGCATCGCGGTCATGCCGGGGCAATCGAAATCCTACGAGGCTTTTCAGCGCGACGACGGCTTCTGCCAGGCGAGCGCGCAGCGGGCGATCAATTATCAATCGCCCGGCGAGGTCGGCAATAATTCCACGGTTACGGGCGCAGCCGTTGGCACGGCGCTTGGCGCGCTGGCCGGCGCGGCGATTGGATCGGCTTCGGCAAACGCGGGACGCGGCGCCGCCATTGGCGCTGGCACCGGGCTTGTAGCCGGCACGATGATCGGCGCCAGCAACGCCCAGCAAACGGGCGGCTCCGTTCAGGCGCGGTTTGATCTGACCTATGCGCAATGCATGCGCGGGCGCGGCCACGACGTTCTGGCCTCGGCTCCGCCGCCGCCCCCCGTTGTCGTCTATGAGAGCCGGCCCAGCATTGTCTATCAACGCTCCTACGGCTATGGCCGCCCGTATGGCTATGGTCGCCCCTACGGTCCCGGGATTTACGGCGGTCGCTGGTAATCTTTCGCTTTGAATTAGCTTCCCTTTGTTCCCTCTGGAGAATTCCAATGCGCCGCGCCTTCCTTCGTTCCGCTCTTTTCCCGGTCGCGCTTTTGAGCATTGTCGGCCCCGCGCTGGCGCTGGATCACGTGCTTGAGAATGTGACGATCAAAGGCGGCGCCGATGGCTCCGAGCTTGCTATCCCGCGGATGGAGATCACCGAAACCAATCTCACGCGCGCGGAGATCAACAAGTTGCTGTCGCTGGACGCGAGCGCCGATGAGGCCAACGCGCTGGCGGGCAGGCTGCAAGCCAAGCGCATCAGCATTCCGCAGATGACGCTGATCGCGCGGGGCGACGACACAGGCACAATCGTCATTTCCAACCAGCTGGTCGTGAATATCGACAAGGGCCGCTTTGAGCGTATTTCGATCGACGGGATCGAAGGCAAGTTCTTGATTAAAGAGGCTGGCGCGGGTTCGCTGTCGTCTGGCCCTATTGTCATGCAGGATGGTGATTTTTCGAAAATGCTGGACGCAGCGCGCAATGGCGACATGCTTGACGGGGTGGCGAAGCTGGGCGCCTTTTCGTGGGCCGGACTGCAGATGAACTTCCCCGACAAGGACACGCCGCGTACGGCTGTTGGCGGAAATCTTTACAAGATCGGCCTGGCCTCGCTGAAGGGCTCCACGACCTATGCTGGCGAGGTTCCGCTGAAGAGCGTTGGCGCGTTGGAAGGCATGACGTTCGTCGCGCCGCTGGCGTCCGAAGCCGGGCGCGCTCTGGCGAGCTTTGGCTACGAGAAGCTCGACGTCGGCATGACGTTTGAGGGCGTCTACGATCCGGCAAAACGCGCCTATTCCCTGAACGATTATACGATCAGCGGCGTTTCTGCGGGCGCTTTGAAATTCACCGGCGCGTTTGGCGGTCTTGAGTCCAAGGCCTTGGTCGGCGAGGGCGACGAGCGCCTGAACGCTTTGTCGCGCGGCGACGTGAGCGCGCTGACTTTGAATTATGTCGATCGCGGCCTGTTTGGAAAGGCGCTTGGCTTCTACGCGTCCAGCGTCGGCAAGGACGTTGAATCGGTGCGAAGCGAATGGGCCATGCTCGTCACCGGCCTGCTGCCGATGTTGATGGGGGGCGATCCCGCAAGCCTGAAAATCGCCGAAAGCCTGGGCGCTTTCGTGCGCGACCCCAAGAGCCTGAGCGTCTCGCTGAAAGCCAAAGGCGCGCCTGTCCGCTTCCTCGATGCGCCCACGCTGGCGGATCCATCCGCGTTCCTGGCGAAGGTCGACGTCGCCGTCACGGCTAACAAGTAATCGGTCGCCTGTTTGGATCGCGCGCAGCTTTCAGGATCAAGCGGAGCATCTATTATGGCCAGAGTGTTCATTGACGGCGAGGCTGGCACGACGGGGCTTTTGATCCGCGAACTGCTGGCGCCGCGCGCCGACATTGAGATCGTGAGCATCGAGGCTGACAAGCGCAAGGATGCGGGCGCCAAGGCGGACCTGCTTTCTAACGTCGATTGCGTGGTGCTGTGCTTGCCCGACGACGCCGCCAAAGAAACGGTGGCGCTGGCCGACGGGCTCGGCGCCCGCGCGCCAAAGATTCTGGACGCCTCCACCGCCCATCGTATCGCACCGGGTTGGGTCTATGGATTTGCGGAACTGGCTGCGGGGCAGGGCGATTTGATAGCCAACGCAAGTCGCGTCGCAAATCCGGGATGCTACGCCACCGGCGCCATCGCGCTGCTGCGCCCGCTGATCGAGGCCGGGCTGATCCTCGCCGATCACCCGATCACCATTAACGCGGTGTCGGGCTATAGCGGCGGCGGCAAATCTATGATCGCCGATTATGAGGCGCGTCGCGCGCCTGATTTCGAGCTGTATGCTTTGGGACTGGAGCACAAGCACATTCCGGAGATTCAAGCCTATTCCCGGCTCGCGCGTCGCGCCTTGTTTGTGCCCTCGGTCGCCGATTTCAAACAGGGGATGATCGTGTCGATCCCGCTGCATCTTGATCTGCTGCCGGGCTCGCCATCGGGCGCCGATCTTGAGACGGCGCTGATCGCTCATTACGGCGACAAGGGGTTTGTGAAAGTGGTGGCGGGCGTTGCATTGTCGCATGAGGGCGGCAAGCTGGAGCCAGAAGCGCTCAATGACACAAACGCGATTGAGCTGCGCGTTCATTGTAACGATGCGCGCAAACATGCGGTGCTGACCGCGCGGCTTGATAATCTGGGCAAGGGCGCTTCGCGCGCCGCCGTGCAGAATTTGGACTTGATGCTGGGGCTGTAAGATAAACGTAGCCCGCATGCTGGCTTTAAGGACGCGCGCGGACCGAATTGCCGATTAAGCCTTCACCCGCACATATTCGCCCGGTGCGTCGCAGACGGGTTTAATCTTGCCGTCGCCGGGCTGGCGAGCTGCGACCTTCTTAGGGGCCTGCCCGACGATCCATTCCAGCCAGTCTGGCCACCATGAGCCCTTGGTTTCCAGCGCTTTGGCGAGCCAGTCCTCGAACTCGCCGACAGGTTTGGCGCCGGTCCAATATTGATATTTGGGTTTGGCGGGCGGGTTGACCACGCCGGCGATATGGCCCGACCCCGAGAGCACGTAGCGCACCGGGCCGCCGAACAATTTGGCGCCGGTGAAGACGGAGCGGGCGGGCGCGATGTGATCCTCGCGGGTCGCGAGTTCATAGATCGGTATCTTCACTTTTTTGAGATCGAGGCGCACGCCGTCCATTGTCATTTGACCGCGCGCCAGGGTGTTGTCGAGGTAGCAATTGCGCAAATAAAATGAATGGTTCGCCGCTGGCATCCGGGTGGAATCCGAATTCCACGTCAACAGGTCAAAAGGCATCGGCTCCTTGCCCTTCAGATAATTGTTGACGAAATAACCCCAGATCAATTCATTGGGCCGCAGCATGTTGAAGGCTGACGCCATTTTGGCGCCTTCAAGATAGCCTGTCTGGCGCATCTTTTCCTCCAGCGCGCCAATGCGTGCGCTGTCGACGAAAAGTTTCAGATCGCCCGCATCCGTGAAATCGACCTGTGTCGTGAAAAGCGTTGCGCTGCTGATCCGTTTGTCGCCCTTGGCCGCCATTAGCGCCATGGCGATGGAAAGCAGCGTGCCGCCGACGCAATAGCCAATCGCGGTGACGTCGCGCTCGCCGGTCGCCAGCTCAATGGCGTCGAGCGCTGCGAACACGCCTTCCTTGATGTAATCCTCAAAGCTCTTGTCGGCGTGGCGCTCGTCAGGGTTGACCCACGAGACAACGAATACGGTCAGGCCATTGTCGACGCACCAGCGCACGAAGCTCTTCTCTGGGTTGAGGTCGAGCACGTAGAATTTGTTGATCCACGGCGGCACGATGAACAGCGGGCGTTTGTAGACCTGCGGCGTCGAGGGCGCATACTGGATCAGCTCCATCAGATCGTTGCGCAAGATTACCTTGCCTGGCGTGGCCGCCATGTCGCGACCCAGTTCAAACTTCGTGCTGTCGCTCTGGCGTATCTTCAACGCACCCTTGCCGGCCTCGATGTCCTCCGCCAGCATTTTCATGCCGCGCACGAGGTTCTCGCCGTTCTCTTCAAGCGTGGTGCGTAACAGCTCGGGGTTGGTTCCCACGAAATTGGAGGGCGAAAGCGCGCCCGCGACCTGACGCAAGTAGAAGGACGCTTTCTCGCGCGTGGCGGGGTCAACGTCCTGCGCACCCGCCACCATGTCGCCCGCCCAATGCGTCGTGATCGAATAGGCCTGCTGCAAAAAGTCGAAAAGCGGGTTCTTGCGCCATTCAGGATCGACGAAACGTTTGTCGCCGGGTTCAGGCGTTCGGACAGGGGCGGCCTCGTCGCCTGCCAGGCGCCGGAACGTCGCGCCCCAGAGGTCGACCAATTCGCTGGTCAGGCGGGATTGCGCCTCCATGGCGCGATTTGGGTCGGAGAGCCAGTATTGCGCGACCTGTCCCAGCGTCTTGACCGCGTCCTCCACATGCTCGGCCATGTCAGGGTTGGTGCGCCCCTCCTGCATGGGGCGCATATAGGCGGCGAGCGCCTTGCCGCCTTCCTCGGTGAGGCGTCCCAGATTGTAGGCGAGGGCTTCAAAATTGACGGATTGAGGGGCGGAGGCGCCTTCCGTCGGTTTGTCTTGTGGGGCCGGCTTTTGAACGATCTCGGGCGCCGGCGCGCTGGCCACCGCGGGTTTTGCTTTTTTGGGCGCTAAAGGCTCGACCGGCTTATGGGCGGGCGCTTTCTTGCCCCTCGCCTTGTCCGCGGTCTTTGCCCCGACTTTAGCCGGCGCCAAGGCGGCCGCCTGGCCCTTTGTATTTACAGCTTTTGTGCGCTTGGTCGCCGTCGGTCTGGCCTTCCGGGAGGGCGCCGCTTCATCGGGGGCCATTTACAAATCTCCGTCTGGGGGGCAAACCCAATGTCTCGAATGGACCATAATACGCAGCTAAACAATCGACACGCCACTGGCCATTAGGTTGTTTCGCTGCGAAGTTTGTCCGAAATTGGGTTTGAAGGCCCGCTTGCAGGTGCGCCTGCGAGCCTGCGACAAGAAAGCCCGGAGCCGTCTGGGACGAATTTCATAAAATATCTGTTGGACATGACGATGACGAGCATGACTTTAAGACGACAAGAGCGGCTCGCCTTCATTCTGGCTGGCGTTTTTGCGATTTTTTCGAGCGTCCCAGCCAGCGCCCAGCAGGAGCAGGGCGGGCGCCGTGCGCAGCCGGGGTTCATCGATGCGATTCTTCAGGGCCCGAAGCTGCGGGCCGATCCCGTCGAGCCGGCTGACTGGGTCAAGGCGCGGCGTCCCGGTGAGCTGAAAGAGCCTGCGCGCGTGCAGCCGGGCGCGGAGCCTGCGCGCAAACTGCTGACGCCGGACGAAATCCGCCAGCGTGAAGCCCAGCTGGATGCGGCGCGTGCGCGCCACGATCAGTTGAGCGGGCGCAAGCCGACACGAGGTAAATTCGTCTCGGCGGCTGGCGAGCCAACGGAAAAGAAGAAAAAAGTCGAGGTCCGGTGTACGCTCACCTGCAACGCCTCTAGCGGCGTCCAGAAAAAGAAGTGATAAGCAGGGGCTGACGGCCTTATGGCCGCGAATCTTTTCAGGAATACGGACAGGACGATGACGGATTTCCATCGCGTGAAGCGGCTGCCGCCTTATGTTTTCGAGCAGGTCAATCGCTTGAAGGCAAAGGCTCGCGCCGGCGGCGCAGACATCATCGACCTTGGCATGGGCAATCCGGATCTGCCGGCTCCCAAGCACGTGGTCGACAAGCTGGTTGAAACCGCCGGCAAGCCGCGAACCGACCGTTATTCGGCCTCCAAGGGCATTCCCGGCCTCCGCCGTGCTCAAGCCTCCTATTACGAGCGTCGCTTTGGCGTGAAGCTTAATCCTGACACGCAGGTCATCACGACTCTGGGCTCCAAGGAAGGCTTCGCCAATATGGCGCAGGCGATCACCGCCCCCGGCGATGTGGTGCTGGTGCCCAATCCTTCTTATCCCATTCACGCCTTTGGGTTTCTGATGGCTGGCGGCGTCATCCGCTCGGTGCCGGCTGAACCCACGCCGGACTTCTTCGTGGCGCTGGAGAAGGCCGTCATCCACTCCATCCCCAAGCCGATTGCTGTGGTGGTGTGCTACCCATCCAACCCGACGGCGATGGTCGCCAGCCTCGATTTCTACAAGGATCTGGTCGCGTTCGCCAAGAAGCACGAGATTTTCGTGCTCTCGGATCTGGCTTATGCGGAGGTCTATTTCGACGACAACCCGCCGCCCTCCGTTTTGCAGGTGCCTGGCGCCAACGACGTGTGCGTCGAGTTCACCTCAATGTCGAAAACCTATTCGATGGCCGGCTGGCGCATCGGCTTTGCCGTTGGCAACGAGCGTTTGCTGGCTGCGCTGGCGCGTGTGAAGTCCTATCTGGATTACGGCGCCTATACGCCGGTGCAGGTGGCGGCCGCCGCAGCCCTGAACGGTCCTGACGATTGCATCAACGAGATGCGCTCGATCTACAAGCGTCGTCGCGACGTGATGGTGGAGAGCTTCGCGCAGGCGGGCTGGAACATCCCGGCGCCGACATCGTCCATGTTCGCATGGGTGCCGATCCCCGATAAATTCAAGCATCTGGGCTCGCTGGAATTCTCCAAACTATTGATCGAGAAGGCCGATGTGGCGGTCGCGCCCGGCATCGGGTTTGGCGAGCACGGCGACGCTTATCTGCGTCTGGCGCTGGTCGAAAATGAACAGCGTATCCGTCAGGCCGCGCGCGGCATCCGGCGCTTTTTTGATACAGCTGACGAGACATTGCACAATGTCGTGAACCTCGAGACCGGCGGCTGATCGCTCGCTGATCCTAATTCGCCAAGTTCGCCAAATAATTGACCCGCCCCGGCCTTTGCAGCTCGGGCGGGTTTTTTAATTTTTCCTTAATGGCCCGTGGCTTGCAAGTTGACCTGTGCTATTGGGAGAGAGGGCGTTACGTTTTATTTTGAGACACGTCACGCTGCGTCAGCCCGCGACAGGAGATTGGCACATGGTGTTCGACGAAAGCTCCACTTCGATGGTGGAAAACTTCCCGCAGACGGACGGCGCGTATGCGCCCGGCGTTCAGGCGAGCAGCGCGCCTGCGCCGGCCAATGCCCCGGCGGATGGGACCATCGATCAGGTTCGCGAGCTGTTGTTTGGCCCCGCGCGTCGCGAGACGGACCATCGCATTCAGGAACTGCATGAGTCGATCAACGCTCTGCGCGCCGACATGATGTCTTTGTTCGCCGACCTTGAGGCCCGCATGGCCGATGGCGATGCGGCGGTTGAGCGCCGCCATTTGTCGGCCACGCAAGGCATTGGTTCGGCCATCGCCAGCCTCGGCGCGCAAATCCTCAAGATCTCGGAACCGTCGGATGGGTGACGTCATGCGCGCTGAACCTGATTGCGCCGGAGCCGAAAAGATCAGCGAGCTGGAGGCGCTGAAGCGACTTTTGTTCGCCCCGGAAATAGACCGGCTCGCGCAGGCGGAACAGCGCGTGGGCGCGCTCGATGGACGGGTGGGGTCATCCGACCGGTTTGAGACAGCGGTCGCCGAAGTGATGGTGCGGGCGTTGCAGCGCGCCAGCGGAGAGCGTGCGCAGGATTTGTCGAAAGCGTTGGGGCCGTCGCTGGTGTTGGCGCTCTTCCATGAGGCGCGCCTTTCGCGCGACAATCTTGCCGAGGCGTTGCGTCCTGTGGCGCCGCAGCTCGCGCGCTGCGCCCGCGCCTGCCGGTTCCAGCAATTCGACAACAGGGTTGCGCGTCTGTTCGGCGCGCGGGAGTCTTCGCAGGATTCCCATTATTCGCCGGCGCAGGTTGAGCGTGTGCTTTTTCTGGAGCGCAAGAGCGGGTTGTTGATCGCCAATTGGCGTCGTGGCGGCGCTGCGTCCGACAATGCGGATCTCATCAGCGGGTTGATTGCGGCGATTACCGGCTTTGCGCGCGACGCTCTGGGCGAGCAATCCTTGCGCTCCATCGATTTTGGCGGGCGCCGTCTCTATCTTCGCATGAGCGACGATCTGATTGTGGCTGCCGAGACCGACGCCGAACTGGCGCCCGAGCAAGAAACGGCTCTGAGCGGACGCTTTCTTGAATTGTTGTTGCATCAGGGCGGCGCGATTGAAGAATCCAGGCTCGCGGCCGCCGCCGGCGCCATCTCATCGGCGCGGCCGCGCATACGCACGCCGGTTTCGCTTCGCCTCGCCCAGCTCGCTGGCGTGATCGCTCTGGTGGCGCTCGTTGGATATGGCTGGCGCACAGGCGTGCATTTGCGCCATGAGCGCACTACGGCCGCCGCGGTTGAGGCGTTCATGAGCGAACATCCCGAAAGCGCAATCATGCCGCTTGGATTGATGACCGATCATGGCGCCCGCAAGGTGGAATTGCGCGTTCTCGCGGGTTCAGCCGCTGAAGCCGATGCGCTGCTCGCCGTCGTTGAAGTCGCCGCCGGGCCGCAATATCGAGTTGTTGCGCGCACGTCATTCACCAGTCTGCATTCGGCCTACAAGAAATTTGAACCCGTCAAAGAGCCGGATAATCATCGTCTTGAGGGAGGCGCGCCGTGACTATATTGAACCAGTCTGAGAGCTTGCCGCACAAGAGCTGCTCCGCCGTGAAAATCATGTTGCTCGGCCCTATTGGCGTAGGGAAGACGTCGTTGCTGCGTCGCCTGGTGTTCGATACCTTTTCATATGATTACAAGACGACTATCGGCGTTGACCTCGTGAGCTATGACGTCGAATTGCAGGATGGACGCCCGCTGCGTCTGGTGATTTGGGATACGGACGGAGATTTCGGGGAATCTATCCTCACCAGTTCCTATGCCGCCGGCGCTTCGGGGGCGCTGGTGGTTGGCGATGCGACGCGCCCGCAAACGCTGGCGCGCATGGCTTTGTTGCTGGATGGCTTCGAGCGCACCATGCCGCGCCGGCCGACATGCGCAGTACTCAACAAGGTTGATCTTGTCGCGCCGGGCGCGGCTGAACTGAAGCCGTTTGGCGGTCGTCCCGTCATACAGGCGAGCGCGCAAACCGGGCGCGGCGTGCGTAAGGCTTTTCTTTCGCTCGCGCAATCCATTCAGCGAGACAGGAATTAGATTATGCACGCAACCCCCGTCGCTGAGGGCTTTTCGTCAAATTTGATGCACGCGGGCGTGCTCGGCGTTTGCGTGGTCAACGCTGAAGGGCGCGTGCATGAATTGATGGGTCAGGCCGAATGGGCGCCGCAGCCGGGGCGCCTGCTTGATGAAGCGCCGCTGTTCGTGGGGCTTGGCGAGGCTTTGCAGCGCGTCGCGCTGGATGGCGCTCCGTTGCATCTGCCGGCGGTGCGTATCGGTGCGCGGGGTTGCGACTTCCGCATTCTGCGCTTGCCCAATTCGCAGCGCCTTGCGGTGTTCTCGCTTGACGCCGGCGACCGGCTGGAATTGTTGCGCGCAGCCAAGCAGACCGAGCGTCGTCAACGCATTCTTGATGAACACGCCTGGATCGAGCGCGATCAGCATCGCGCCGCGCGCGCCGATCTGCTCAAACAGTTCATCGAGCGTGCGCCCGCCGCCGTCGCCGTGATCGATCGCGATCTCACCGAGATAGTCGCCTCGGAGCGCTGGCGCGCATTGTACGCCTTGCAGGACAAAAGCGCCGCGCAGCAAGGCTGCGGCGTTTACACCGAAGCAGAGCGCGCGCAATTCTTGCGGATGTCGATCGATAACGGCGTGCCTTCCTCGCGCGTCGAGAAAACCATTCGAGACGGCTCGCCGGTCTGGACCCGCTGGGAGCAGGTTCCCTGGCGCGAGACAGACGGGACGGTCGCCGGAGCGTTTGTGTATTCGGAGGACGTGACCGAGCCCATGCTCCGGCTGGAGCGCATCAAGGTCGAGAAGGCGCGCCTTGGCAAAGCCGAAGCTGACCTGCGCGCCCTGATCCGCGGCGCCGTGAAGCGCATGCGCCCGGTATTGCAGAGCAGAGATCCCTGGCAGAGCAAAGGTCCCCGGCAGAGCAGAGGGTCTGGTCGGCGCAGAGAGGCTGGCGCGGGCGCTGAGGCGTCCGGGAAGGGCGCGAGCGACCAGGGACTCTCGCTGGCGCAGGTGCGGGCGCTGATGGATGTGACGCAGGCTCTGGAGCGGTTTGAGAGCCTGTTCGGCTCCAGCCCGCCCATGGTTCCCGTTGATCTTGGCGCTTTGATCGAAGGAATTGCGCTGGGCCTGGCTGACGAATTGCGCCGCGCCGGGGCGCAGATCGCGATCAGGCCGATGCTGGCGGTGGTGGGCGATCCTGCTTTGTTGACGCGGATGTTTGCCGAAATCATCGGCAATGTGCTTCGCCACGGCGGCGAGTCGCCGCACATGGTGATTGATTGCATTGAGGACGACAGCGGAATTGTCGTGCGCGTCACCGACGACGGGGTGGGTCTTGCCGGGCCTCTGCGCGCCCGTGCGCTCGAGTTTTTCGAGCGAATTCAGGGGTGCGGCGGCGTCGGCATGGGGCTGCCCGAGTGCCGCCGGATCATGGAAATCCACGGCGGCGTGCTGGCGCTGGACCCCGGTTGGGACGCTGGGCTGAGGGTGGCGCTGACCTTTCCACGCTCCAAATCCGGCTCTTCCTGCACTTATTCGCATGGGCGTTTCGTCGGGTTTCCTTGATCGGCGCCGTGAAATGAGTCATGAACCGCGCGCTGCTGCGGCGCAGCCCTGTCGCGGGTACGATTCCATATGACCAATTCCTTACGCATCGGCATAGCCGGTCTTGGCACTGTCGGCGCCTCCGTCATTCGTCTTCTGAACCGTCAGGACATGGCCCTTCAGGCCCGAACCGGGCGCAAGATTGTCGTCGCCGCCGTGTGTGCGCGCGACAAGACTCTTGATCGCGGAATCGACCTGTCGGGCGCCAAATGGTTCGATGATCCGGTGGCGCTGGCCGCCTCAAACGATATCGACCTGTTCGTAGAACTGGTCGGCGGCGACGAGGGGCCAGCCCGCAAGGCGGTGGAAACCGCGCTCGCCTCCGGCAAATCCGTCGTAACCGCCAATAAGGCCTTGCTCGCCAAACATGGCATGGCGCTGGCCAAACTGGCTGAAGACAAGCGCGTGGCGCTGGCCTTCGAGGCGTCGGTCGCCGGCGGCATTCCGATTGTGAAGACGTTGCGCGAAGGGCTGGCGGGCAATGAGATCAGCCGCGTTTACGGCATTCTCAACGGCACCTGCAATTACATCCTCAGCCGCATGGAGCGTGAGGGGATTGCATTCGACGCATGCCTTGCCGACGCCCAGCGCCTTGGCTATGCGGAAGCCGATCCCACCTTCGACATCGACGGCTTCGACACCGCCCACAAGCTTTCGATTCTGACCTCGCTGGCGTTTGGAACCTGCGTCGACGCCGAGGCGATCCATATTGAGGGCATTCGCGCGATCACGCTCGACGATCTGCGCTCGGCCGACGAGCTGGGCTATCGCATCAAATTGCTCGGCGTCGCACAGCGCACGGATGAGGGCATCGAGCAACGCGTGCACCCAACGATGGTGCCAAAATCCTCCTCCATCGCACAGGTGATGGGCGTCACCAATGCGGTGACGATTGACGCCGACGCGGTGAAGGAGCTGACTTTGGTTGGCCCTGGCGCCGGCGGCGAGGCGACTGCGTCCGCCGTGGTTGCCGACATTTCCGACGTGGCGCGCGGCATCCGCTCGGCACCGTTTGGTCTGCCCACAGCCTCGCTTGAAATGGCGCCGCGACGCGCCATGCAGCGGCACGAGGGTGGCTATTACATCCGCCTCGCCGTCCGCGACCGGCCGGGAGCAGCTGCAAACATCGCGATGCGGATGGCGGAGCGGAACATTTCTTTAGAAAGCATCATGCAGAAGTCTGCGGGTCGCGGGCGCTCGGCAGGCACGACCGGCGAGCCGGTGCAGGTAGTGCTTCTGACCTATGCGACGACGGAAGCCAACATTCGCGAAGCGCTGGAGGCGGCTGTCGGAGACGGGTACATTGCCGAAAAACCGCAGGTGATCAGAATCGAACGCGAGTGATCGCGTGGCTGGATGCGCATTCGAATAAACGCTTAACGGAGCTCTTATGACCGACCTTGTTATTAAACAGCAGGATATTATCGAGCGCATCCTCACCCTTGAGCTGGTTCGCGTGACCGAGCGCGCGGCGGTTGCCGCCGCCCGTCTGCGCGGTCGCGGCGACGAGAAGGCCGCCGATCAGGCGGCCGTGGACGCCATGCGCCGCGAGCTTAATCGCCTGCCCATCGACGGCACGATCGTGATCGGCGAGGGTGAGCGCGACGAGGCTCCGATGCTGTTCATTGGCGAGCGCGTGGGGACGGCCACCGGCCCCAAGGTCGACATCGCCGTCGATCCGCTGGAAGGCACTACGCTTTGCGCCAAGGACATGCCCGGCTCCATCGCCGTGATGGCTATGGCGCAATCGGGCTCGCTGCTCAACGCGCCGGACGTCTACATGGACAAGATCGCCATCGGCCCCGGCTATCCGCAGGGCGTCGTGCATATCGACGCCTCGGTTGAGGAAAATATCCATGCTTTGGCCAAGGCCAAGGGTGTGAAGCCGGGCGACATCACCGCGCTCATTCTGGATCGCCCGCGCCATGCCGAGCTTATCGCCGCCTGTCGCCGCGTCGGCGCCTCCGTGCGTCTGATCACCGACGGCGACGTCGCAGGCATCATCTTCACCGCGCAATCGGACCAGACCGGCGTTGATATTTACTTCGGCACAGGCGGCGCCCCTGAAGGCGTGCTGGCGGCTGGCGCATTGCGCTGCGTCGGCGGCCAGATGCAGGGTCGCCTGATCCTCGACACCGAGGCCAAGCGCGAGCGCTCGCTCAAAATGGGCATCACCGACCCCAAGAAGATCTACGACATGAAGGAGCTGGCGTCCGGCGACGTGATCGTCTGCGCCACCGGCGTCACCGACGGCGCGCTGCTCAAGGGCGTGAAGTTCGGCAAGAACTTCGTTGAAACCGAGACGGTGATCTATCGTTCGGTCACCGGCACCGTGCGCAAGATTCAGGGCGAACATCGCGATATGACGAAGTTCCGGCTGGATTAGGCTGCGGCCCAGCGGTTCGTTGCAACTTTCTGCCTTTTGAGTTTTGCAGAATGATCGCAAATCTCTCTACGTCATGGCCGGGCTTGTCCCGGCCATCCATACCATTCCGCGCCTCGCGACCAACATGCAAAGCCACGGCTCGCGCCGTTTCGTGGATGGAAGGGTCAAGCCCGTCCATGAGGGCTTATGGATTGATGACTGGCTTTTTGGGATTGCGGCGTTCATCTGCGCCACGGCCTTGATGTATCAATACGAAACGCATCCGCGACCTGCGCGTTGAGCCTGTGAATCAGGATCGAGCACAGGGAGCGTCGGATGGACGCCGTTTCGTTGCCGGCGCCGGCGCGTCGGGCGTCCCGGTACGGGCTATTCGTAGCCTGCGCTCTTTTGGTCGTCGGCACAGCCACAACTCAGGCGAGGGCTCAAAGCCTGTTTGATCTTCTCTTTGGCCGCCAGTCCATTTTCGCCGCCCCGCCGCCGCTTTATCAGCCTGGCTACGAGACCCGGAGCTCGCCATTGCGAAGCCCGCGCGGCTCCGCTGTTGCGCCGCGCCGGACGGAGGCAGTGGACGCAAAGCCTGATAAATACATTCCGCCTGAAGTCCTGCCGGGCCCGCTTGGACAATTCCTGCGCGATTCCACCCTGCGCCGCGGCGACGTGGTTGCGACATCAAAAGGGTTGATGGTGTTTCGCGGTCAAGGCGGCGCTCACCATAGCGAGCGCGATTTCGTGGCTCTGTCGAACGCCGGAGGATTTGCCGCCGGCGATAAGGCCAATCTCGTTGCGCTGGAAACTGCGTTGAAGCGCGGCCGCACGTCTCTGCATGTTGGGGATCTGCTTGCGTCGGTTGAGCCGATTGAGCCGCAGGGCGAGCCCCAGTCAGGCAAGAAGCGCAGGCGATAGTGGCTACGCGAAGGCTGTGGGCTGAAAAGCCTGCGCTCTTCGCTCCGCGTGTCCCGGGATCGCCGGGATCCACGACAGGCTACGAGCGCGCGGCCTGCCTTGGGTTGGCGGTCTTTGCCGCCATGTTGCGCGCTTGGACCGTTTAACCTCACAGCCTATTTCACCGGCCCCAGGATCAGCGCGCGGGCCCGCTCGATCACAATCGGCGGCGCCTTCAGCATCGCTTCTGCGACCGCCTGCGCCTCTTCGCCAGTCGAGGGACCGAAGTCCATTTTCACCTTGTCAGCTTCGGCCCTGAAATCGGCATCGTTCATCATGGCGTCGAAGGCGCGGCGCAGCGCGTTCAACCGGTCGGCGGGCACGCCCGGCGTGGTGACGATGGCCCGCGCGATCCCCATGTCCGATGAGATGAAGCGCAGCACAGCGCGGTCTTCGTCGTTTTTGGCCAGTTCGTGCATCAGCGGCACGTCGGGCAAATCCTTTGCGCGCTCCAGAGCGACTTGCACAAGGATGTGGATTTTCTTTTCGGCGATCCATTGCGGATGTCCACTCTTCCACGATTGCCACGAGTTCGAGCCGCGCCCGCCGACTTCGCCTTTTTCCATCGCAAGATTGACGTCGTTGCCGCCCGGATAACCGGTCACGATCTTGAACTTCGTGCCAAGAATGGCGTTCATCGCCGCAGGATAAATGGTCGACGTGGAGGCCGCTCCCGGCGCGCCGACGACCAGCTCTTTTGTGTAGACGTCCTCGATCCTGGTGATGCCCGTCGTGTGCCAGGAATTGATGACGTTGGGCGTTGAGGTCGTGTTGCCGATCCAACCCAACTCGCGCACGTCGAATTGCACTTCTTTCGTGCCGATGGCCTGAAGCGTCGGCATGTTCTGGAAGATCGTGTGCATCACCGTGCCGTCGCGCGGGGCCGCTTTTGCCAGATAATTGGCGGCGGCTATGCCAAGCCCGCCGGGCATGTTGCGTACAACGATGGCCGGGTTGCCGGGGATGTGCTTGGGGAAATGGCGCGACATCAGGCGCGAGCGCAAATCGTAATCGCCGCCCGGCGAGGTGGGGACGATGTAGTCGATCGACTTGCCGCGCCAGAATTCTTCCGGCGTCTGGGCGATTGCCGCGATCGGCGCGGCGGCGAACGCCAGTGTCAGAGCAAAGCTGGATAAGCGCATAATTCCCTCCGCAGATCGTCAATGCGATCTTTGTGACGACTGTGGAGGCGGGCGCGCGCGATTTCAAGCAATTCCGCAAGCAGCGGAGCGCTGGACGTGTGAGGGCTGCGCCCCTAGTGTCTGCCAGAGCAGGGGCGATTGATGCACAGGCTTTGTTTCTACGAGTTCTTCGCAGGCGGAGGCATGGCGCGCGCGGGCCTTGGTCCCTCCTGGACCTGTCTGTTCGCCAATGATTTCGACGCTAAAAAACGCAGCGCCTATACTGCGAACTGGGGCGAGGGCGATCTGCGTCTTGGCGATATTCATGCGCTGACAAGCGCCGATCTGCCGGGGCGTGCGGATTTGGCATGGGCGTCGTTCCCGTGTCAGGATTTATCGCTGGCGGGCGCGCAGGCGGGACTGAATGGTCAGCGCTCGGGCGCCTTCTATGGTTTTCGCGATTTGGTGGCGGGCCTTGCGCAAGAGGGCCGCGCGCCGCGCATTCTGGCGCTGGAGAATGTCGTCGGCGCGCTGACGTCCAAAAAGGGCGCGGATTTTATCGCACTGTGCCAGGCCTTGCGCGATCTGGGCTATGTGTTCGGCGCTATGGCGATTGACGCCGCGCGCTTTGTGCCGCAATCGCGCCCGCGCCTGTTCGTGATCGCCGTGCGCGCCGACATCGCGCTCTCTCCCGGTCTGATCTCTGATAAGCCCGGTTCCGACTTCGCTTCGCCCGCGCTTCTGCGCGCTCATGAATCAATGCCGGAAGATTTGCGGCGCAATTGGCGCTGGTGGCGCGTGCCCGCGCCTGCTGGCTCCAATCTGAGATTGATTGATGTGATCGAACCAAACCCGCGTGACGTGGATTGGAGCAGTGAGGCGCAAACGCAGCGGCTGGTGTCGATGATGGACGAGGTCAATCGCGCCAAATTGAATGCGGCGCTGCAAAGCGGCGAGCGCAGAATTGGCGCGCTGTTTCGTCGAACGCGCCTCGATTCGTCTGGCAAGAAAGTGCAACGCGCCGAGGTCCGCTTTGATGGTTTGGCGGGATGCCTGCGCACGCCGGGCGGCGGGTCAAGCCGTCAATTCATCGTCGTGACTGAAGGCGGCGCCGTGCGCTCGCGCCTGTTGTCAGGGCGCGAGGCCGCACGGCTGATGGGCCTGCCCGATGATTTCGTTCTGCCGCAGCGCTATTCCGACGCGCTCCACCTGCTGGGCGACGGCGTTGCGCCGCCCGTCGTGCGCCATCTCGCGCAACATTTGTTCGCGCCGTTGCTGGATATGGCTACCCGCGCCGATGCGGCCGCATGAAAGGCCCAGAAACCTCCCCAACCCGCTCCGCGATCATGCGGGCGGTGCGCTCGCGCGATACGTCGCCGGAGTTGGCGGTGCGGGGGTTGTTGCGTTCATTCGCCCCGGGCTATCGCTTGCACCGCAAGGACATTCCAGGGCGTCCGGACATTGCTTATATCGGCGCCAAGCGGGCGATCTTCGTGCATGGCTGTTTTTGGCACGGGCATGATTGCGCCCGCGGCGCCCGTGCGCCCAAGACCAATGCTGATTATTGGCGGGCCAAGATCGCTCGCAACCAGGCGCGGGACGCGGGCGCGATGGATGCGCTCGCCGTTCTGGGCTGGCGGGCGCTGGTTATTTGGGAGTGCGAGTTGAAAGAACGGGAATTTCTGGCGCGCAAGCTGCGCGCCTTCGTGCGGAAACCCTAGAGCCGGGTGTCGAACGAATAGGCGACCGAGCCGCCGAAGCTGAACTGGTTCAGCGAGCCGAACGCCTTTGGCACCGGGCTGTCAGCGGCGGGGCCGAGCAGGCGATCCCAACGCGCATAGCCCGTCGCCGCCCATTGTTGCGAGAAGCGATAGCTGAGCGCGGCCGAGGCGCCCGCGGAGCGAAGACCGCCGTCGGGCGCATAGGCCTGGTTGATGACCGGATTGGCGAAGGCTTCCGCTGCGCTGACGCCAAAAAAGGCATTCATATAATCGCGGCTTGCGACGGTCATGCGCGGACCAGCCGACATGGTCCACGGTCCGTAGCGATAGATTCCATCGGCGGCGAAATCAGCCACTACGCCCTCGTGGCCACGGAAGCCGTAGCGCAGGTCGACGCGGGCGCGCGCGAATTCAGCCGGCCAGATTTCCATGAAGGCGCCGCCTTCAGCCGTCCACGGCACATTGCGCAGGCCGGTCAATTCCGGATTGTCTGAGGCCTTGCGGGCGCCGACGTAACGAAACGACGGACCAGCGCGAAAGACGCCCAGATCGAGCAGGCCAAACGAGATTGGATCGTCGGGGACAGCATATCGCTCCGGCGTTCCAGCGCGGCGCACCGATAGCGAAGGGTAGGGAATCGTACGCAGCTGGTCTGACCCGGGATATCTCGGCGAGACGCCGACATTGCCCTTTAAGGTCACGGTCCAGTCGCCTTCCCAAGGGGCCTGTGCGCTTGCGGCGCCGGCCAGTGCGGGAAGAGCGAGAACGCTGACGATCAGACTTGCGCGATACGACATGAATTCTCCTGACGGCCAAGTTTTACCCCAGTCGTGAAATCTCTGCCTAGCAGCAATGAGGTCATTTCGCCAGTGGAGAGCGGCTCCTTACGCGTTCCGCAGCGGCGCTGATCCAGCTAGTGTGGGGACATGCTTAACGCCCACACTGCTTCAGCTCAAGCTTTCCTTAAGGTCGAACGCTCCGTAATGGGTCGCGCATGGCGCGACCGGCTTGACCCCAAGGGAAGGGCGCTCGCCGAGGCTATCGTGCAGCAACACGGTCTGTCAGACGCTCTGGCGCGGGTGCTTGCGGGGCGCGGAGTGGCCTGCGACGATTGCATCGACTTCCTTGAGCCGACCCTTCGCGCCCTCATGCCGGACCCCTCCAGCCTGTCCGACATGGACTTCGCCGTCGCCCGTCTGGTCCATGCCGTTCAGCGCGGCGAGACGATTGCGATTTTTGGGGATTACGATGTGGATGGCGCCTGTTCGTCCGCTTTGCTGTCGGAATTTCTGACCGCATGCGGGGTTGAGAGCATCATCCACATCCCCGATCGCATCTACGAAGGGTATGGGCCGAACCCGGAAGCGATTCGCGCGCTCGCCGAACGCGGCGCCAAGGTTCTGGTGACGGTGGATTGCGGCGTCACCAGCCACGAGCCGTTCGAGGACGCCCACAAGCTCGGGCTCGACGTCATCGTGCTTGATCACCATCAGGCGCCCGAGCACCTGCCGCGCGCTTTGGCCATCGTCGATCCCAATCGTCAGGACGATCTTTCGGGGCTGGGGCATTTGTGCGCCGCCGGAGTGGTGTTCATGACGCTGGTGGCGCTCAACCGGGCGCTGCGCGACGGCGGGTTCTGGAATGAGGATCGTCCTGCGCCTGATCTGCTGGCGATGCTGGACCTTGTCGCGCTGGCGACGGTGGCCGACGTGGTGCCGCTGCACGGGCTCAACCGCGCGTTCGTCTTGCGCGGGCTTGAAGTGATGCGCCAGCGCGGGCGCCCTGGCCTGCGTGCCTTGTTTGACGCCGCCGGCGCCAATGGTCCGCCGCGCAGCTATACGCTGGGCTATCTCATCGGGCCGCGCATCAACGCTGGCGGACGAATTGGCGATGCGGCCCTGGGCGCCAAGCTTCTGCTGCTGCGGGACGACATTGCCGCGCAGGAGATTGCAGCGCAGCTGAACCAGCTGAACAAGGACCGCCAGATCATCGAGGCCGGCGCCGTGGCCGAAGCTGAGGCCGAGGCTCTGGCCGCGATGGGGCTGGGGGACGGCGGCGCGGTGATCGTGACGGCGGCCGAGGGCTGGCATCCCGGCGTCGTCGGGCTGGTGGCGGCGCGCCTGAAGGAGCGCTTTGGACGCCCTGCCTTCGCGGTGTCGCTGACTGGCGAGAATGGAGTGGGATCGGGGCGCTCGATTCCCGGCGTCGATCTGGGGCGCGCAGTGCGTGGTGCGGTCGAGAGCGGCCTGCTGGTGAAGGGCGGCGGCCACGCCATGGCGGCGGGCCTCACCATCGCCAGGGAACGGCTGGGCGCCTTTCGCGCTTTTCTGGAGGAAGAGCTCGGCGGCGCCGTCGAGATCGCGCGACGCGAGCGGGCGTTGTCGATTGATTGCGCGATCAGCGCCGGGGGCGCCAAGGCGGAGCTGGTCAACGAAATCGAGCGCGCCGGACCATTCGGTTCCGGCAATCCGGAACCCGTGTTCGCGCTGGCCGGACATGTTGTCGCAGACGCCTCGGTTGTGGGCGCCGGCCATGTGCGGCTGCGGCTCGAATCAGGCGATCGCTCGCGAATCGAAGCCATTGCATTTCGCGCGGCGGAAGGGCCGTTGGGCAAGGCGTTGTTGGAGGGCCGGGGCCAGCGCATGCATGTTGCGGGCTCGCTGGCGGTGGACAATTGGGGCGGCAGGGAGCGTGTGCAGATGCGCGTGCTGGACGCTGCGCCCGCTTCGCCCGGCACGTGAGTAATCTGGACTTGCAAAGGCGCCGGAGCCCGCCTATACCGGCCTCGCCTGTCGGGAGGTTCAATCAACCGCGCAGCGCGCTTGCGACCTTCGTCTATCGGTTAGGACGGCTGCCTTTCACGCAGCAAAGAGGGGTTCGACTCCCCTAGGTCGCGCCATT
>CANJPM010000007.1 GCA_947476075.1 Beijerinckiaceae bacterium | reverse complement strand
TGGAGATATGCGGATCGCGTTTGAAGGCGACCGCGAACGCATCCATGTCGGCGGGCGAGAGCGCGCGCACTTTGCCGAGTGCGGCGGCGTGATACATCGTCACGGCGTTTTCGACGAAATGGATGCTGTCGACCAGAACGGCGCGCACGGATTCGGCGGCTATCACCTGACCATGGGCGCGAATCTGCAAAGCGTGATGCGGCCCAAGCGTTTCAGCGACGGCGCGGCCCAGACCTGAATCGCTGACATGCGAGGGATCGGGGTGGACCGGAATGCCGCTGCGCCAACGGATGGCGTGATTCTTGATTGGCGACAGCTCAGCGCCTTCCACCAATGTGAAGACGTTGGTCAGGTCATGATGAAAATGCGCCACCGAATTCACGTCAGGGCGCGCGCGCAGGATTTCGCCGTGCAGGAACACTTCCGCCGGCGGGCGCGCCTTCGGGTTATTGTTGCCGCGGATAATCTTGCCCTCGTAATTGCACACCATCAGATCGTCGGGCTTCAGCCCGGCGCGGCTGACGTCAATGGGCTGGATCAGGAAAGCGTCTTCGCCGGGCAGGCGGGCGCTCACGTGGCCGCTATAGCCCAACAGCCCTTCTTCGTTCAAAATCAGCGTGCAAGCAGCAACTTCCTGGCGCAACAGCGTTTCGACGTTCGACATTTCTTCCCCCTCATGAGAGCCATTCGCTTTAATCTTGGGCTCTCAATCGCCCGTCGCGCATGCCATGTCCAGCGCCATGTCCAGCGCTATGGCGAAAAAGCGCAAGGCGCCAGCGCGTTGACCGGCGGCTCGCCATGCCTGAAGACGGCTATATGAAGCTTTTCAGTTCCTTCCGCGACTCGGCTGTGCGCGACCGTCACGCCTGGCCCCTTCTGGTCATGATCTGCGTGACCATGATCGGCAGCGGCATGATGGCGCCGGTGCTGTCGCTTTATGCGGCGACGTTTGGCGTCACCAGCACGCTGGTGGGCATGCTTGTCACTATTTTCGGCATCGGCCGCCTGTTCGCAAATTTTCCATCCGGTTATCTCAGCCAATCGTTTGGTCGTCGCCCGCTGCTGATTCTGGGTCCGCTCATCATCGCGATCGGCTGCGTTGGCGCGGCCCTTACGAACGACTTCACCCATTTGCTGGCCTGGCGCTTCGTCCAGGGGCTTGGCTCGGGCATGTACATGACCGTGTCGATAGCGGCGCTCGCGGACATGGGGGATTCGTCGAGCCGCGCGCGACTGGTCGGGCGTTATCAGGCGGCGCTGCAATTTGGCGCCACCATCGGCCCGGCCTTTGGCGGGTTTGTCGCAGAGCGCTTCGGACTCGCCGCGCCGTTCTGGGCTTTACTGGCGCTCTCTCTGGCGACCGCCTTGCTGGGCGTGTTCAGTTATCGCGACCGCACGGCCCCAAGCGCGACATTGTCGGGCGCTTTCGGCGCCAAGCGCGGCCTGTTCACTTTGCCCTTCATCAGCATTTCGCTGGTGAGCTGCGTGTCCTTTTTCACCCGCACAGCCTGTCTGTTTCAATTAATGCCGCTTATCGGTCACGATGATTTCAAGCTCGACGTCGGCGCCATTGGAATTGGCGTCACCATCAGCGCCGGCGCCATTCTTTTCGTGTTGCCGCTCTCCACAAAATTGATCGAGCGCATGGGAGCACGCTGGGCGGTCATCGCCTCAATGTTCGCATCGGCGCTGGGCGTGGCTCTGCTGGTTGCAGGCTCGCATCCGTTCTGGTTCTGGGCGTCGATGGCGGTTTACGGGCTGGCTGGCGGCTTCAATGGCCCGGCGGTCGGCGCCTATACGATGGAATGCCTGCGCCGCAGCCAATATGGCGCCGGCATGGGCATGCAGCGCACGATCAGCGACGTCGGCTATGTCGTCGGTCCAGTGGCGGTGGGGCTGGCGGCGGATAAAACGCCTTTTGGCAATGTTGCGGGCGTCTGGCTTACTGTGGCGCTGATCGTGCTCTCGACGACCCTGTTTATGATCTCCAGCGCCGTTTCGCAGAGCCGCCGCAGTTAAGCAGCTTACCCACAGAAATTGAGTCCCGCGCGCTGGCGCCGGCTCCATGTTTATGGTTCAGTTAAAGCTCGCGTGTATCCAGGGATAGCGGATGCCGGGCAAGGGCCGTTCATGGGGGCGTCTTGCGCTTCTCGCCGTGCTGGCGACGAACGCGGAGGCCTCAGACGCCCAGGCGCTGGAACAAATCGAGACTTTTTCAAAAACGCTTGAGCGGACCGAAGAACAAACCAACCCGTTCGTGGAGCAGGTCCGGTCTGGAAAGATCATTCTGGCGACCAGCCTCGAACGCGCGGGCGCACGATCGTCGCAAAACGTTTCACCACTGGCTGCGTGGAGCAAGTTCACACTCAGTTCTCATGCCGAATATGGCGCCACGCGCCAAACTACGCTCGTCATGCGCTCCGAGCGAACGGCAGATCAGGACGGCCGCACCAATTCTGGCGGAATTGGTTTTCGCACCCACGTGTCGCAATGGAACGAGGCATGGCTGTTCGCCGAAGGCATTGCGCATTTTGGAACCGGGCTTGCACACGCGCCCGATAAATCTGCGTTCGCGGCGGACCTGCGGATGGGGCTTGGATCCACCTTCGAGGTGCTGGGACGCGACGCATTTGCAGTCGCCACATTTGGCCCACGCACGATCGCGGGCGATTCAACAAACCTTCGGATTGAGGCAACGTTCGGCGTGCGGCCATGGAAAAGCCTGCTGCTGCTGGTCCAGAGTCTCAACCGCGTCGGCGAACGCGACTACGACGGCAAACGCGTCAGCCACACACGCGCGCAGGCGAGCCTGGTGTGGAATGCAAGCGCCGCCTATTCGGTGCAGTTGGGCGCGTTCGCAACGTTCGCCAGCGCGACGGGCCGCGGCGAGCGCGGCGCCAACGCCGCGCTCTGGCGCAAGTTCTAGGACGCGCGCAGCCAGTAATCGGCGGCGATGGCCTGCGCCGCACGCCATGCGCCAACGCTGATCGGCCCCGCCTTCTCCGCCAGACGCAAAGCCTCTGCAAAGCGCGCTTGCCCGGCTGGCGCGATTAAGTTCGCGCTGTCATCAGCCGATTCAATCGCGCTTTGCAACGCGCTCGTCTCCGCTTGCGAGGCGCCCATCGCCCACGTCAGCGCCAAAGCCAGCGCACCGCAGGCGGATGTGCGCGGACGGGCCAAACGATAGAGGAGCAACAGGCGCTCAACGTCGCGCGGCGTACGCCCGGCGTAAGGCGCAAGATCTTCAAGCAGGGCAAGCTCTTGCGCTCCGAGCTTTTCGTCATGCAACGAATGCGTAACGTCCAGCGCCGGACTATCGGGCGCAGCGCCAGGCGTCGTCAGTTCGCGCACCATTTGCGCAAAATCTTTGCGCGAGGCGCCCTCGATGCGTAGCGCTGCATGAACGCGCGCGCTGATGCGCTCCAAGCCCCAAGCCGCGTCAAAATCCTTCGACCAGCCGGTCGTCAATTGACGCGGATCAGCGGCGACAAGCAGAATGAAGGGCGCGAACGCCAGCGTGCGCGCGGCCTCATCCAAGAAGGCGGCTGCGGCCTGCGGCGGCAGCGCGTCAAGATTATCCACCGCCACAAGCACTTTCTGCGGCGCCGAATTGGAGCTGTCCGCTTCGGCATGGTGCGCGATCGCCATGAAGAACGCGCGCGCCTGCCGAAGGGAAGCGTCAGCCGCCTCGTCAAACGGCGTCGCGGCGCTGGAACGGGATTCATCGCCCTGAAGCGCGGCGCGACGTTCGGCGTCTTCGGCGCGGCGCGCATGGCTTTCCGTCTCGGCGACGAGCCCGTCAACAAGCCGCGTCTGCTGGCCAATCAACGCGTCGAGATTGCGTTGCGCGGCCTGAACGTCAACGTCGAGCAACGCCGCGCCCCGCGCCAGCGGCGCCACAAAGCGCGTCGCGCGCACAATGTTGAGCGCCAACAAGCCAAACGCGATCCAGTGCGAAACCGAGACCAACGCGCCAAACCAATCGCCGCGCGCCTGCATCCAGTTTGCGAGAGAGACAAAGACGTCTCCAGACCCGCGCATCCAGCCCAGCCAATGGGTTTGGCTCGTCTGCGCCTGACCCAAGCCCCATGCGCCAAGCATCAACAAAGCTGCGAACACGAGCAGGCGCGTCTGTCCAGGAAAGCCCCACATGGCGCGCAGATAAACGCCGACACGGCCAGGAAACCCCCGCCGTTCAGCGATATCGCGCACAAGATCTTTATAGGTGGAGATGACGTCGCCAACGTCGAACCCGAAGGCGCGCAAGCGGCCCTCGATCCGACTGCGATTGGCGCGCGCCCATGCATCGACGCGCGATCCGCCGGTCTTGTAAAGCACCGTCTCATTTAATTGCGCGCTGCGTCCCGAAAGCTCCTGCAAGATCTGGCGTTCGGAATCGACGCGTCGCCGCGCCTCCATCAAACGATCCGCCGCCGCGCGCGCTGCATCCTGCACATCGGCGCCGGCAAGGGCGGCCTCCTGAGCAAGCGCCGCAAACGCCGGCGGAGCGCCGGGGCCGCACATGGCGGAATAGACGGCTGCCGCAAGGGCGCATGCCGGGGCTCGCCCCTCGCTGGCGTCCACTCTGGCGACGAGCAGCCGTTGCGTAAAAGCGGACGGATGAGCCTGCGCGCCAGCGCTCAATGCCCGCACGCTGGCCAGAATGCGGCTGAGCGCGAAACTCTTGCCAGACCCAGCAGGCCCAAACAGGCCAAGCCGCAACGGCCCCCGCGTCGAGGCGCGCGCGCACCAATCGGCGAGGCTGCGTAACGCAGGCGCGGATTCATCGACCGAAAGCGCACCCGCCGGAGACGACATCCATTGTGCGGTCTCGGACCGGATCTCCGGCCAATCGTTTGCGGGCGGCGGGGCATCGGAAGCGGCGGCGGGCTGGACAGCGGGCGCCGCGGCGACAGGGATGGCCGGGGGCGGCGTTGTTTCCGCTTCGCTGAGAGGTGACGCGGGCGGCGTCAGATGCGCGGGCTGCGCGTCTGACCCCGCGATATTGTCGCCGCCAACCCGGGCGAAGAACTCGTGCGCGCTCGGCAGCCGTGGCTCTTTGGCGGCTTCGGAAACTTGCAAATCTTCAAAAAATGTCTTTTTCTCAATAACTTGTGAGCCTTCCGACGCGTGCGGCTCTGCGTCCGGCGCAGAAAGCGCTTTCGCTTGCGTATCCGTCAAGCTGATCTCCTGATTCGAAGAGATTACAATTATCCACCTTTTATCGATGTACTGCACCGTTGATGCAAGGCCGCAAGCGCGCCAGCGCGCAGGGCTTGCTTGCTCCAGCGCGCCGGGCGGGCGATGGTCAGGAATCAATTGCAGGGGAGGCCATCAATGACCGGAGCCACGAGTTTCATTTCAGCCAGCGCTGATTTTGCATCCGGCAAGAGCAGCCCGCGCGATTTTCTGGAACAAAATCTGGCGGCTGTCGACGCGCGCGAAGGCGAGATCGAGGCATTTGTGGTGCGCCTTGACCCGGCCCTCGCCCGCGCCCGCGCAGACGAGGCGGGCAAGCGCTGGCGCAATGGCGCCCAGCGTTCGGCCATCGACGGAATGTCGATTGGAATTAAGGATGTAATTGAGACTATCGACATGCCCACCGGCATGGGTTCGCCGCTCTATGACAATTGGCGGGGCGAAAAAGATTCCGCCAGCGTCCGGGCGCTGCGCGACGCTGGCGCCATCGTCATTGGCAAGACCGTCACGACGGAATTCGCCGCCTCCCATCCCGGCCCCACGCGCAACCCGCACGATCTGGCGCGCACGCCCGGCGGGTCCAGCAGCGGTTCTGCGGCGGGCGTGGCTGCGGGTTTTTTCGCGGCGGGCCTTGGCACGCAGGTCGTGGGCTCCATTGTGCGGCCCGCGAGCTATTGCGGCGTGGTGGGATTCAAGCCGACGTTTGGCGCAATCAATCGCGGCGGCAGCCATGATTACATGAGCCAGTCGTCGCAAGGCGTGCTGGCGGCGAGCCTGAGAGACGCCTGGTGTACTCTGGCGGCCATTGCGGTGCGCGTGGGCGGCGATCCCGGCTATCCCGGCCTTGAAGGACCGCTGACGCTTCCGCAAGCGCGCGCGCCAGAGGTTCTGATCGGGCTGGAGACGCCGGGCTGGGCGATCGCCAGCGAGCCGGCGCGGGACGCATTTGAGAACATGAAGGCGCGCCTCATCGATGGCGGCGTGCGCATTCTGACGCGGCGCGACCGTCCCGAGATTGACGCCTTCGAGACCATGCTGATGCGGGCGCTGCCGTTGACGCGGCTCATCAATGCGTGGGAATCGCTGTGGCCGCTCAACACCTATGCCGACCGCGACGCCAGCAAGCTGAGCGCAGTGATGCGCGAGCGCATTGTGGAAGGAGCAGAGCTGGACATCGGCGCCTATCGCGCTGCTTTGGCCGAACGCACGTCGATCCGCGCCGCTTTCGCCAGCCTCGCGCAGATTGGCGAGGCGTGCGTGACGCTATCTGCCCCCGGCCCCGCGCCTCTTGGTCTGCAATCCACCGGCGATCCGTCCTTCGCCATCGCAGGTTCCGTGCTGGGCGCCCCCGCGCTCAGCCTGCCGATGCTGGAGGACAGCGGCCTGCCGCTCGGCTTGCAGCTGCTGGGCTTCGACGCCGCCGATGCGGATTTGTTCGCAATCGCCGCAGGCGTGCAAGGCATGCGAGCAAAGCAAGGCATGCAAGCACAGCAAGGGATGTGAGCGGGGATCAGGACGGGGATCAGGAAACGACTCCCTGCCCCTCTCAAAAAAATCCCACCGGAAAATACTTCAGATAAATCTCGGTATACGTCCCCTGTTGGGAAAGCCGCAGAAGCGCGAAATCAATCGCGCGGCGCAGCAAGACGTTTTGTTTGCGCACGGCTATTCCAACGCCGTCGCCAAAAAAGGCGGGATCGAGAAAAAACCCGTCGCGAAAGGCGCAGCAATCGCGTGAACCGGCGCCGTTGAGCCACAGCGCGCCGGTGATGCCGTCAGCGAAAACCAGCGGCGCCTCGCCCTCGCGCAACGCCGCCAGCAGGGCGGCGGTTGAGGGATAATTGCGCAGGTCAGCTTTGGGGAAATGCTGCGCAAGATAGGCCGCATGCGCGCTGCCGCCGACGACGCCTATGGCGACGCCCGCCAGCGCTTCCGGCCTTGCGTCGACGTTTTTCAGATCCCTGCGGGCGATAAAGCGCGCCGGAGTGCGATAATAGGGCCGTGTGAAATCGACGCGCTCCCGGGCGCCGGGCGTGATCGCCAGCGAGGCGATGGCGGCGTCGGCCTCGCCTTTTTCAAGCGCATCCACAATGGTGGAAAAGCGTCGCGCCTGAATGGTGCAGACGACGCGCAATTCTTCGCAGATCGCGCGGGCGAGATCGACGTTAAAGCCCATCGCCGCACCATCAAGGCCGACAAAGCCAAACGGGGGGTGCTCATCGTCAAAGACAAACCGCACGAGCCGCAGGCCGGACACGTCCGGCCGCTCAAGACGGCTTTGCGGATCCCAGAAATTGGGGATGAAAGGGGCTTGCGAAGGCTCGGGCGCGCCAACGTTCCGCGCGCCCGCCGGAGCGGCGACGAGCGCGCCCAGCAGCGCCAGCGCGATTGCAAAATGCTTCATGGTCAAGCCCAGGATAATTGAGTAGAGTGCCGACGCTTTTTTTGGCGTCGGCGTTCCGCGATGAATTACATCGTCAGCATACCTCAAAACGACGGCGTGCGCAGAGCGCGATCAGCGCGTTTGCGCATGTCGTCGTCTTTGCGCTCGTCCTCGCCCCCGTCTTTGCGCGCCACGGCGCGCCCGCACGACGTCGCCGGCCCGGTTTCGCTGCTGTGCCTGCGCGAGGCGGGGCTTTTGCAAGGCCTCGGGCCCGAGCGATTGCTGGCGGCGATCAAAATTGCAGCGCGTCACGAGATTTCAGCCGAACAGGTCGCGCTCGCCGAAGGCTGGATTTCCGAAGACGAATATTACCGGCGCCTGTCGCGCTGGCTCGATGTGCCTTCGCTGCAGGCGCCGTTCGTCACCGGAGCGGGAGCGGCTTTTCCGCAGAGCATAATGACCGGGCTGGCGCCGGGGCCGCAATGGACCAGCCACAAAAGCGCAAATGGGCGACGCTGGATCATATCCCCCGCCGGCGCGCAGATTACGCATCTGGTTCATCTGCGCGCAAAGGGCTTTGCGCTGGACAATCATTTTATGCTGGCTTCCCCGACCTCGCTGCGCGCTTCCCTCATGCGCCGCTTCGCACATGAGGCGGCGCGTGAGGCGAGCGAGGCCTTAAGCGACATAGACGCCGAATTGAGTGCGCGAACCGCTGTCACAAGAGGCCAGAAAGCATGGCTTGCGATGCTGGCGGCGCTGGGCGCCGCAAGCACGCTGAATGCAAGCGCCGCAAGCTTGCTCGCACTTGTGTTCGCAGGAATCCTTTGCGTCTCCATCGGCCTGCGCCTGCTGGCCAACGCGCAATCACTGGCGCCGCCTGAAAAGCACCCACCGCTGAAAGAGGCTGACCTGCCCAGCGTCACCATCATCGTGGCGCTCTACAAGGAAGCGCGCATCGCCGCCAAACTTGTGGCGGCCCTTGATGCGCTGGATTATCCGCGCGTTTTGCTGGACATCAAACTCGTGATCGAAATCGACGATCACGCCACGCGCGCGGCGCTTGAGAGCCTGCGTCTGCCGGCGCGCTATCAAATCATCATTGCGCCCGACGGCGCTCCGCGCACCAAGCCGCGTGCGCTCAATATCGGGCTGGCGCTGGCGCGCGGGCGCCAGATCGTCGTCTATGACGCCGAAGACGAGCCCGAGCCCGATCAATTACGCAAAGCGGCGGCGGCGTTCGCGGCGCTGCCGCCCAATGTCGCCTGCCTTCAGGCGCGCCTCGCCATCGACAACACCAGCGACGGCTGGTTGCCCAAACTGTTTGCGATGGAATATGCGGCGCTGTTCGACGCCTTCAATCCCGGCCTCGCCCGGCTTGGCGCGCCGGTGCCTTTGGGCGGCACTTCAAACCATTTCCGCACCGGAGCGCTGCGTCGCATCGGCGGCTGGGACGCCTGGAATGTGACCGAGGACGTCGATCTGGGACTGCGGCTGGCGCGCCATGGCTATCTGGTCGAGGCGCTGGATTCCACAACGCACGAGGAAGCGCCCGCAAGCCTCAAAGCCTGGATGAACCAGCGCCGACGCTGGTTCAAGGGCTGGATGCAGACGCTTCTCACCCATTCGCGATCCCCCGCGCGATTACGCGGCGAGCTGGGAGGCGCGCGCACGCTGGCGGCGCTGGGGCTGGTGGCGGGCGCGCTCATCGGCCCGATGCTGGGTCCGGGCTTCGCCATCGCCGCATGGGAGGCCGCCATGCGCGGCCAATTGCTCTCGCCAGGCGCGCCGGTGGAGCTGGCCGCCTCGACCCTCTGGTGCGCCTTGTGGACGATTGGAATCGCGTGCGGCCTGTGGAGCGCAATTCTGGGCATGGCAAGGCGCGGGTTGATCGGGCTGGCGCCATGGCTTGTTTTGACGCCGGTCTATTGGCTGCTGCTCTCGGTCGCCGCCTGGCGGGCGCTGATCGACCTGCTCGTCAACCCCTATTATTGGGCCAAGACCAGCCACGGCCACGCGCGCTCATCGCGCCGTTCGCCCGGAAGCGCGCTGCAATTCCCCGGGCGACACCCCTTGCAAGCAAGCACGCAAGATTGACGCCGCGCCACCCCAAACCTAGTGTGCGCGCGGCGTCGCAAGTCATCCTGGCGCCATGCTCAGGGTTCCCTCATGTCGTCTTCTCAAGGGTTGGCCGCGTCGCCGGCCGCCGCTGCTGCTGTCTCTCTTGTCGAAGCCGCAGGCGCCTCCGCCGCCTGGCCGTTTGAGGAGGCGCGCAAACTCGTCGCCCGCATAGAGCGCACCGGACAGAAAGAGATCATTTTCGAAACCGGCTACGGCCCCTCGGGCCTGCCGCACATCGGCACGTTTGGCGAGGTCGCCCGCACCAGCATGGTGCGCCGCGCATTCGAAGTGTTGACGCAAGGCGCCGTGAAGACGCGCCTGATCGCCTTCTCCGACGATATGGACGGACTGCGCAAAGTGCCCGACAACGTGCCAAACAAGGAGATGCTGACCCAACACCTTGGCAAGCCGCTGACGTCTATTCCCGATCCGTTCAACAAGTTTGAAAGCTTCGCGCATCACAACAACGCGATGCTGCGCGACTTCCTCGACCGCTTCGGCTTCGATTACGAATTCGCGTCCTCAACCGATTATTATTCTTCCGGTCGTTTCGACGCCGCCCTCCTGCACATGCTGGCGCGCTTTGAGGACGTGCAGAAGATCATGCTGCCCTCCTTGCGCGAAGAGCGCGCCGCCACCTATTGCCCGTTCCTGCCGGTCCATCCCAAAACGGGCGTGGTGATGCAGGTTGCAATCGATTCCATGAACGTGGAGGCAGGCACGATCACGTGGCGCGATCCAGCCAATAACGAGCGTTTTGAAACGCTGGTGACGGGGGGCCATTGCAAGCTGCAATGGAAGCCTGATTGGGCGATGCGCTGGTATGCCCTCAACATTGATTATGAGATGGCCGGCAAAGACCTGATCGATTCGGTAAAACTGTCGGCGGGCATCGTGCGCGCTTTGGGCGGCACGCCGCCGGAAGGCTTTAACTACGAGCTGTTTCTCGACGAGAAGGGCCAGAAGATCTCCAAGTCGAAAGGCAACGGCCTGACGATTGAGGAATGGCTGACCTACGCCAGCCCGGAATCTCTGTCGCTGTTCATGTATCAAAAGCCACGCGAGGCCAAGCGTCTGCACTTTGACGTGATCCCGCGCGCGGTCGACGAATATCTGCAATTTCTCGCCGGATACCAGAAGCAGGACTGGAAGCAGCGCCTCGGCAATCCGGTCTGGCACATCCATTCAGGCGAGCCGCCCTTGCCCGAAACGCTGCAAGACGCCAGCGGCGGTCAGCCGGCCACTGTCATCACATTCGCGATGCTGCTCAATCTGGCCGCTGTCGCCAATAGCGAAGGTCCCGCTGTGCTGTGGGGCTTTCTGCGCCGCTATGCGCCGTCGGCCTCGGCGCATACGCATCCACGCCTTGATGCAATGGTGGGCTACGCGGTCACCTATTTCCGCGATTTTGTGCGCCCCGCCAAAACCTATCGCCTGCCTGACGATGTGGAGGGAGACGCACTGCGCCAGCTTGATTCCATGCTTGCAAGCCTGCCCGCAGGCGCCAGCGGCGAGGACATTCAGGGCGGGCTTTACGACGTTGCGCGCCCCATTCCGCGCTATCAGGATTTGAAGGCCAAGGGCGCCACGCCCGAGCGCCCAGGCGTGTCGAACGATTGGTTCAACATGCTCTATCAAGTGCTGCTTGGGGAGAATCGCGGGCCGCGCTTTGGCTCGTTCGTCGCACTCTACGGCGTGAATGAAACGCGCGCGCTGATCGCAAAAGCGCTGGCGGGCGATTTGAAGGCTGGCCACGAGGCTTTTCTGGAAGCGCGTGGAAACTAGAGCAGCAATAAAAATGCGCGGCGGATAAACGCCGCGCTCAAGGGTTGGAAGCAAGAATAGATGATCTCCCTGTTCGCCGGATTCAGCATCGCGACCGCCACTTTTACGGGCGCGTTTCTGTCGGGCATTTTCGGCATGGCGGGCGGGCAGATCGTATTGGCGGTGCTGCTGTGTTTCATGCCCGTCAGCGCGGCCATGACAATGTTTTCGGCGCTGATGTTTTCATCGGGCGCTTGGCGGGCGGGCCTGTGGCGCAAGCACATCGATTGGGGCCTGTCGCTGCGCTACGTCATCGGCTCGATGGCGGGCATGGGCGTCATGCTGGTGATCCTGTTCGTGCCTTCCAAGCCCGTCGTTTATCTCGGACTCGGACTGACGCCGTTCATCGGCGACATGCTGCCCAAACGCTGGCGTCCGGACATTAGCAAACGCGGCATGGCGCTGCTCTGCGGCTTCATCGCGATGATCCTGCAGATCGCAGTGGGCGGCGCGGGCAACGTACTCGACATGTTTTTTCAAAACAGTCCCCTCAGCCGCTATGCGATAGTAGCGACGAAAGCGTTTACGCTTCTTTTCTCGCAGGCGATGCGGTTTCTCTATTTTGGACTGGCGGCGCTTGAAGGCGGCGAAAACCTGCCCGTAGAATTGTTTCTCGTTTGCGTGCTGTTGACCTTCGCCGGCGGATCGGCGGCGGTGCGGCTGCTGAACCGGCTGACTGACGACAGTTTTCGCAAATGGACGAAATGGCTCATCTACGGGATGAGCGCCATTTATGTCGCGCGCGGGTTGTGGCTGCTGGTTATGGACACATAAGCTGAAGCTGTGCATAAGCTGGGAGACTGAATTTCTCCAAGCCTCTTCGTCCGCATAAGTTAGCTGCATGAAATTTAGCAATTATATCATTTATGTAGATGAAAGCGGCGATCACAGCTTGCAGTCGATAGACCCCGACTATCCTGTTTTTGTCCTCTCTTTCTGTATCTTTAAGAAAGATGATTATACTTTAATATCAGTGCCACAACTGCAAGAGTTCAAATTCAGGTGGGTTGGACACGATCTGATCATTTTGCACGAAAACGAAATTGCTAAAAGAAAATCGAAGTTTGCGTTTCTTCAATATGACGATCTAAGAAAAAAATTCATGGAAGAACTAACGACCATTATCGCAGAAGCGCCGATGACAGTGTTGAGCGTCGTTGTCCGAAAAGATCGACTGAAGAAAAAATACGCCAGCCCGATGAACCCCTACCACATCGCACTCCTGTTCTGCCTCGAGAAAGCCAACCAGCTATTGAAAGAAGCAGGAGACATTATTGGAAAGACGCATGTGGTTTGTGAGGCGCGCAGCCCGCGCGAGAAAGAGGGGAGCGGCAAGGAAGACAAGCAGCTTGAACTTGAATTCCAGCGCATCACGGCGGGGCAGCATCAGCTTCAGGCCTCCGACGGGTCAGACGCCGTGCCTCAATTCGAAATTGTTTTTGCATCGAAGATGACGAATTCGAGCGGCTTGCAGATTGCAGATTTGATAGCCCGCCCAACGGGACTAAGCGTTCTGCGACCCGAGCAGGCGAATCGCGCATTCGAGATCATAAAAGAAAAGATTTGGACCGGACCAATTGGAACAAAAAAGGGAGAGTTACCCTACGGCCTTAAAATCTTTCCGTAAAAAGCGAAAGGCCTCACCTTTCGGTGAGGCCGCAACGCCGACCTGGACGAACCCCAATCCATTTAGTTTTATGATTACCTTAAAACGGCGCGATTTTCAAGGCGCCTGACGCAGCCACCTATTGCGCCGCCCACATCACGCGGGCCATCCATGCGATCTGGTCCAGATCGAAGGTGCGGTCGGGGTGTTCGGCGTTGAGCGATTTCAGCTCCAGCGTGCGCGCTGTTTTGCGCTTCAGCTCCTTGGCCAGCACCTCGCCCTCTTTCGTTTTCACCACCACGCGGTCGCCCCGGCGCACGGAGCTGGCTGGGGAAACGATGATGACGTCGCCGTCGCGATAGAGCGGCTGCATGGAATCGCCGGAAATCTCCAGCGCATAGGCGTTTTCGTCCAGCACATTGGGAAACGCGATCTCCTCCCAGCCGCCGCCAACCGGAAAGCCGGCGTCGTCAAAGAAGCCGCCGCTGCCCGCTTGCGCCATGCCGATCAGGGGAATGCGCTGGGCGCTCTCGCTCCGCCCGCCCATCAGGGCCACGAATTCCTCAAGCCCTGCGCCGGTGGCCTCCAGGATTTTGGCGATTGATTCGGTTGAGGGCCAGCGCAATCGGCCATCGCCGCCGCTCCGCTTGGAGCGGTTGAACGTCGTGGCGTCGAGCCCGGCCTTGCGCGCCAGCCCGGAGGCGGTCATGCCGTGGCGCTCGGCGAGCGCGTCAACGGCTGCCCACACCTGATCATGAGACAGCATGCGTCCTCCGCAGGGGAAATAAAACACGTCGCTTTGAAAGATATCCTGACAATAGGTTTTTATCCCTTTCGGCCAAATAACGCAAGCCAGACTTGAGGGAGAGCGCGCGCAGATAATTGCGGCACGGCTCGCGCCCCTGTACGGTCGCGCGCAATCTGGAGATTCACGTGACTTTGATTTACAAAATCGCATCGCAGGAAGAATGGCGCGCGGCGCAGGCCAGCGGACAATTCGACGGCGCCCCCATCGATCTGGCGGACGGCTACATTCACTTCTCCACAGGCGCACAGGCGCAGGAGACGGCGGACAAGCATTTTGCGGGACGCGGCGACCTGCTGCTGATTGCTCTCGACGACGCACTGCTTGGCGAAGCGCTCAAATGGGAGCCCTCGCGCGGCGGACAATTGTTTCCCCATCTCTACAGACCGTTCCTCATTGGGGAAGTCTTGTGGGCGAAGCCTTTGCCGATGCGGGCCGACGGCTCGCATGATTTTGCGGGTCTAACGTCATGATGCGTTTTCTGGGTGCGCTGTCGCGCCCGTTCCTGTTCGCTATGGATCCCGAGGACGCCCATTCAGCCACCATCAAGGCTCTGCGCCTGACGCCCTTGCCATCGGCGCCGCCCGCCGACGAGCGGCTGGCGTCAACGGTCTTTGGCTTGCGTTTTCCCAATCCCGTCGGCATGGCGGCTGGCTTTGACAAAGGCGCAGACGTTCCCGGCGCGCTCCTGCGCATTGGATTTGGCTTTGTCGAGATCGGCACCGTCACGCCGGCCCCCCAGCCAGGCAATCCGCGCCCGCGCCTGTTTCGTCTGGTGGAGGACGAGGCGGTCATCAATCGCTTTGGCTTCAACAGCGAGGGGCATGAAATCGTTCATGACCGGCTGGTCAAACGCGCTGGCCCCAAAGGCGTGATCGGCGTCAACGTCGGCGCCAACAAGGACGCGTTTGACAGGGCCGCCGATTATGTGGCCGGAATAGCGGCGTTTGCGGATGTGGCCAGTTATTTCACCATCAACATTTCCTCGCCCAACACGCCGGGCCTGCGCGATCTGCAACAGCGCGCGGCGCTCGACGATTTGCTGGCGCGCACGCTCGACGCCCGCGACCGTCTGCACGAGCGCTTTGGCCGCAAGCCGGTATTGCTGAAAATCGCGCCCGATCTCAGCGAGTCCGAACTTGACGATATTGTAGCCGTTTCGCGCGCGCGCGGCATCGACGGCATGATCGTCTCGAACACAACGATCGCACGTTCGCAATTATTGATCTCGTCGCAAGCGCGCGAAAGCGGCGGATTATCAGGAAAGCCCTTGTTTGCAGCCTCAACCCGCGTTCTGGCGCAGACGTATCAGCGCGTCGAGGGACAATTCCCGCTGGTTGGCGTCGGGGGCGTGCAGGATGCCGAAACCGCATTATCAAAGCTTGAGGCTGGCGCGTCGCTGATCCAGCTTTACTCGGCGCTCGTCTATCATGGCCCAAATCTTGTGACCGAAATCAACAAGGGATTGGCCGACCGTCTCAATGCAGAAGGATTGCCGAACCTGTCGTCGCTTATTGGCCGCAAGGCGGAGCAATGGGCGGCCTGAGCCGCCCACATCAGCCCTATTTGCGGAAGTTCAACAGCCGCAGCACAAACCATATCGGCAGCACGATCACGGCTCCCGCCAGGATATAGGCCAGCACTTCGCGTATGGCGTCAAAACCCATCAGCCAGATGCGATAAAACAGGCGCTCCACCGAGCGGAAAATCTCAGTCGGATGGACATCGAGCCACATCAGCAGCGCCCCGACGATCAGCGAAATCACGATCAGCCTCACCAGCACCGCAAGGGGCGAGCCGCCCAGAAAGCGCTCCAGCGCAGGCTCTCCCGGACGAGCGCTGGCGCGGGCCGCCTCGTCCCAGCGCGCGCCCTCCCAACCTTCAGGGCGGGAGGGATCTATGCGTTCAGTCATTGGGCTCTCTCTCTGTTTGCAATCATCGTCTTTAAAAATCAGCGCCTACAGGCGTTCGCCCGGCGGGTTTTCGTCCCGCATCATGCGCATCATGCGTCGCATGAAGCTTTCCATCCAGCCCATTGCGCGGTTGACCTCCTCGTCGGTGGGCAACGCATTGCGCAAACGGGCGGTCGGCGCCTGATCGGTAGCGGTCGCCAGCTTACGACGCAAATCAGCGTTATCTTTCGTCAAGCGGTCGATCTCGGCGTCGAGCGCGACGCGCTCGTCGGCGCTGGTGCGGCATTGCACGCCGTCGCTGGAGGCGCGGCAATGGGAGAGCGTTCCGGTGCGCGTATCCAGCCGCACGAAACCGTCAGCCGTGGGGTGAATGGCGTAGCGTCCGTCACGCGGCTCGGCGGCCTGCTGCGCCACGTCCTGGCCATACGCTTTTTGCGCACCGGCAAATTGCCCGGAAAACTGACTTGTCAGCGCCAGCGCAACAAGTGCGGTCAGGAATACAGGCTGTTTCATGATCGTCTCCGCTGATAGACAGGCCCACCCAAAATACGCCTGACACAAGGCCAAAACACGGCGGAGGCGATAAGTTCCCGGCGTCGCGTTCGTCGCCTCAGCCTTGCGCGTGATCGCTCTGGCTCTCACCCTTCCATTGACCCGCCTCAATCTTTGAGGCGGCGATCACGGCCTGCGTGCGGCTGTCGACGCCCAGTTTCTGCAAGATAGCGGAAACATGCGCCTTGACTGTAGCTTCCGAGACTGTGAGTTCATAGGCGATCTGCTTGTTGAGCAGGCCTTCCGACAACATCATCAGCACGCGGACCTGCTGGGGCGTGAGAGAGGCGAGCCGGCGCACGATATCTGCGGTGTCCTTATCGGCGGGCGCGGCGAGATCGACGTCGGGCGGCGTCCATGTGCGCCCTTCAAGCACAGCGCGGATGGCGCTGCGCATCTCTTCGATATCTGTGGTCTTGGGAATATATCCCGATGCGCCGAAATCGATGCAGCGCCGAATGACGGTGCGGTCCTCATTGCCGGACACGACAGCGACAGGCACGTCGGGATGCTGGGCGCGCAGGTACATCAAGCCCGAGAAGCCGCGTACGCCCGGCATGGAAAGATCAAGCAGAACCAGATCGGCGTCCGGCGCCTGAGACAGCGTCGCGCTTAATTGCTCAAGGTCGCCGCATTCCAGAATGCGCGCGCCCTGCACTGCGCCCACGACAGCTTCGCGCAATGCGCCGCGCACCAGGGGATGATCGTCCGCGATCACAATAGTTGTAGATTGGCTCAAAATACGCCCCCTCATACGTCGATCGCCCACCCGGAAACCGGGAGGGCCTTTGCATTTGCCGACGCATTGCTATTCTTGTCCTTCCGCGCGGTCGGCGCAAGCTGTGCGAGCAGCCCGCGCCGTCACGCCCGCCCGCGCTTTGGTCCGCGCCAGCAGCTTTAATCGCAGGAGAGCCTTTTGAGCGCGTCGCCCGGCCCACAATCGCATACAAACGCATTCACCCGGGACAGCGCCGCCGTTGAAGGGCGCGTCGCTTTTGCGCTGGCCGCGTTCGCGCTCGCCATTGGCCTTTTGGCGTTGGTGGATATGATCGGCGCGCCCGCGCGCGTCGTGGAATTACTGGGTCCTGTAGTGACGTTGGCGGGGCTCGCCACTATTGGGCTGATGATGCAGACAATGCGGATCTCGCGCTTTTACGCCGGACAAAGGGCGATTCCGCCGCAATATGCGGGCCTTGCGGCCGCAGCGCTGGCGAGCGCCCTGCTGCTGCCGTTTCTGCCGCCCAACGCCAATCCGCAAAGCGCCACCCAAACCGCGCCGATGGTGATCATGATCGGCCTTGGAGCGGGCTTTGCTCTGGCTTTTTGCGGCAGTGGTCCCTTGCTGCGCAAGACCGGCGCCTTCTCAATCGCCGATCTTGTGGCGGGACGCTTTCCCCATTCCAGCGCACGCTTGCTGGCGGCCTGCGTCTGCGCGATCGCGGCCGCGCTCGTAACGATGGCGGGGCTGGCAGGCGCGGCGGACGGCCTTGTGCAAGTCGTCGGCCTGTCGCGCGAGGCCGCCCTTGTCGCAGCATGTTTCGTGGTGCTGGCCATTGCCGCTCCGGGCGGCGCGGGCGGTCTGGCGTGGAGCGCAGCCGCCGCTGGCGCAGCCTTGATCGCAGGCCTGCTTGGACCTTTGCTGGCGGCGCTCGGCGGCGAATCGTCAGCGCCGCTCCCATGGCTTAACGATGATCTGTGGAGCGCGGCGGCAAGCCGCGTCAGCGGCTGGCACGCCCAATCCTTGAGCGTTTTCCCCGCGTCCGATTTTCCGATTGCGCTGGCCGCAGCTATCGGCGTGGCGAGCCTTGCGCCGTTGCTCTTGCCGGCGATCACAACCCAAGGCGCCGCAATGGCGCGGCGCGCGGGCTGGGGCGGCCTGCTCTGGCTCGCGATCATTGTTGTCGGCGCCCTGTGTGCGATGGCGATCTCAACGCTGGCGCTGGACGAATTGCTGGTGGGGCGCAGACCGCAGGCGCTTGCCGCCTCCGCCTACAAGGCCAGCAGCCATGGCTTGCTGACCCTCTGCGGCCAGATGGTCTCCGGCCCGGCTGCTGCACTTGAGGCATGCCGCGCAGCGGGATTCAACGGCGCGCTCGCGGCAGGCGACATCCGCGCGAATGGGCTCTACCTCCTCAACGCGGCGCCGGAATTGCGCGGCCTCACCGTCGCTCTGTCAGGTTTGCTGGCTGCCGGCCTCGTCGCCATATCGCTGGCGCTTGCGGCCGCGGGCGCGCAGGCGTTCGCAACAGCCGTCGCGCATGACATGTTGTTTCGCGCTTCCGCGTCCAAAGCGTTGACCAGCCGGCGTCTTGCGGTCGCGCGCCTGTGCGCGATCGCGCTCGTGATCGCGCTCGCCGTCATATCGACGCGGCAATCGCTCGATGCGCGCGCTTTGATCGCGATCGCCATAGCCATCAGCGGCGCCGCGCTTGCCCCTATGCTGGCAATGTCAATGTGGCCGAGCGCCAATGCGGCGGACGCAATCCGCGGGCTGGCGGCCGGTCTGATCGTGTTCGTCGTGCTGGCTCTGGTTACCGCACAAGACGACCATTATGCTTTTGCGCTCGCCATTGCCAGCCTTGCGGGTTTTGGCGCGGCAATGCTTGCCGGGCTCGCGTTCAGCTTTCGTCGAACAATGGACGAAACCCGGGAGGGGCGGGCTTTTCTGGCAGGCTTGATGCACAGCGAGACCGAATTGCTTAATCGGGATCGCGGCGCCTGAGCTAAACGCCCGCCTTGCGTTCGCCGATCAGCGCCTCCACCGCCTCAATCCGGTCAGCGTCGCGCGCAGGCTTGTCCCAGCGAATGCGCGAGACGCGTGGAAACCGCATCGCGACGCCTGATTTGTGCCGTGTCGAGCGTTGCACGCCCTCGAACGCGACTTCCAGCACAAGCCCGATCTTGCGATTGGCCTCAACCTCGCGCACCGGCCCGAAACGATTGGTGGTGTGATCGCGCACCCATTTGTCGAGCAGCTTCAGATCAGCGTCGGTGAAACCAAAATACGCCTTTCCCACAGGCACAAGTTCATCGCCCTGTACGCCCTCCCGCCAGACGCCAAACGTGTAATCGGAATAAAACGACGAACGTTTGCCGTGGCCGCGCTGGGCGTACATGAGCACAGCGTCCAGCGTGAAGGGATCGCGCTTCCACTTCCACCATGGACCCGTTGGGCGGCCCGGCACATAAAGTGAATCAACGCGCTTGAGCATCACGCCCTCGATGGCGCCAGCATCCCCGCCAGCGCTTGCCGGATCACGCCGCGCTTGCGCAAGCGCCTCCCAATTGGAGAACGGCACCAGCGGCGACAGATCAAAACGCGACGGCGTGCGCGTTTCAAGAAACCGCGTCAGCCGCATGCGACGCTCTGCAAACGGCAGCGCGCGCAAATCCTGCCCGTCTTCGCTCAGCAAATCATAGGCGCGCACATGGGCTGGATATTCAGCTATCAGCTTCGCGTCGACCTTCTTGCGATTCAGCCTCTGTTGCAGGGCTCCAAACGATTCGACGCGACCCTCGCGCACGATCAGCAACTCGCCGTCGATGGCGGCGGCGCCAAAATTACGCGCACAAATCGCCTCCAGAACATCAGGAAAGGCGCCCGAGATATCCTCGCCCGTGCGTGAATAGAGTCGACCCACAACGACCCCCTCGTCGTCATAGCCGGCCACCGCCTGCACGCGTATGCCGTCCCATTTCCATTCGGCGACGAAATCCTCCGGATCAAGCGAAGCTAAATTCGTCTCCTCAAGCGCGTGCGCGAGCATGGCGGCGCGGAAAGGGGCGGGATCGGACACGACAGGCTTGTCGGCACGCCCCTCAATCCATGCAAACAGATCAAGATAGGGCGGGGCGAGGCCGGGCCAGATTTCCTCAATCGCATCAGGCTCAAGCTCGCCCATAAGGGCCAGCGCCGTCTTGGCCAGACGCGCGGACACGCCAATACGCAAGCCGCCCGTGATGAGCTTCAACAGCGCCCAGCGTCCCGTCTCGTCCAGCTGATCGAGAAGGCCAGCCAGAGCCTGCGGGAGAACTGCTTTCGGGGTGTCGCGCAGCGTTTCGACGATTTCGGAAAGCGTTGGAGGGGGCGGCGAATTATCGCCAATAAAGGCCGATTGCGCGGGCCTGGCCGGCCACAGCAACGCCACCGTCTCCGACAGATCGCCGACATAATCATAACTCATCTCAAATAAAGTCTGATCCGTTCGCTCGGCGATCAGCGTGCGGATCAACCCCGCTTTGGCGTGCTGGAAGATAAGCCCGCCGGTCATAGCTGCGAGCGCATAGCCGCGATCAGGATCATCCGTATGGCGGAAGTAATCCGTCAATATCCGCAACTTGCCATTGCGGGCGTGTTCAAACGCAAGCCGGTCCAGCAATTGCGCGAAGCGATTCACGTTTGCGCCTCGTCCGTAACCTCTTCCTCGTCGCCATAACCCATGAGATGCAGGGGCCGCGCATCAAGCCCGATGGTGGACGCCCAATGCACCAGCGCCTCGGCTTCGCCATGGGTTATCCACACTTGCGCGCATTGGGATTCACGAATCGTAGCGCACAAATCGTCCCAATCGGCATGATCTGAAATCACCAGCGGCAGCTCGACGCCCCGTTGCCGCGCTCGCGCGCGCACGCGCATCCAGCCGGAGGCGAAGGCGGCGACAGGGTCGGGAAATTTCCGCGACCATACGTCCTGAAGGCTGGACGGCGGACAAAGTATAATCTCCCCGGCGAGTTTTGAACGTTCCGCCGCAGCGACTTTCCGGATCTCGCCAAAGTCGGCGCCTTCAGCCGCATAATAATCTGTGATCTTCTCCAGCGCGCCGTGAATGTAGATTGGCCGCTCCCAACCCGCTTGCCGGATCAGCGCCATCATGCGCTGCGCCTTGCCCAACGAATATGCGCCCACCAGATGGGCGCGATCTGGAAACATTGCGCAGGAGGCAATGAGCTTGTCGACCTCACGGCGCGCGTCGGGATGACGAAAGACCGGCAGTCCGAATGTGGCCTCGGAAATGAAGACATCGCACGCCACAGGCTCAAACAAGGCGCAGGTAGGATCGGCCGCGCGTTTGTAATCTCCCGAGGCGACGATACGCTGGCGCCTGTTTGCAACCAGCACCTGCGCCGAACCCAGCACATGGCCGGCTGGATGAAAGCTCACGTCCACGTCGCCAAGCCGCACAGCCTGTCCATAGCCGACAATCTGCCGCGCGGCGCAAAACGCCTCGCCATAGCGCAGCGCCATGATCGCGAGCGTCTCGCGCGTGGCGAGCACTGCGCCATGGCCGCGCCGGGCGTGATCGGAATGGGCGTGAGTGATGAGCGCGCGAGGCACGGCGCGCAGCGGATCAATGTAAAAATCGCCCGCCGCACAATAAAGGCCAGCGGACGTAGGCGTAAGAAGATGCGGCGAAGACCGGGACCCGTCAGACATGGCGTCAACATAAGCGAACCGGCACGGAAACAAAGGGGTGCAATGGAGCTTTGAAAAATCGCCCTTGCGCTTGCGTCGCGATCCGTGACCTATGCGCAATGCACTCATCTGGAGATCTCCTCGCCGACCGTCGTTACGCATGGGCGCTTGGCGCCGCCGCTGACGGTGATCATGCCGGCGCCTGCGACCTGCTTCAGCAGGTTCTTGAGCGCGCGCCCTCCTGGGCGCCCGCACTTGTGGCGCTGGGCGACGCCCACGCAGCCCTTGGCGCGCGCGGGGCGGCTATCACAGCTTGGGAACAGGCGGCGCAGGCTGATCCTGGCGGCGTGCATGGCGCGCAACTCAAGCTCGCCGCCTTCGGCGCCGCCCCCGCGCCCGCCAGTGCGCCGGGCGAATATGTGCGCGCATTGTTTGACGAATACGCAGACCGTTTCGATTCCCACCTCGTCGTCGCCCTGTCCTATCGCGGGCCGCAATTGCTGCGCGACGCATTGGAGCGCGCCCGCGCCTCCCGCATGCAGCCGTTCGCCTTCGCGCGCATGATCGATCTTGGCTGCGGCACAGGGCTGATGGCGGCCGCGCTCAAGGACGTGGCGCCTCATATCGTTGGAATCGACCTGTCGGCGCGCATGGTGGAGGCGGCTGCGCGCACGGGCCTTTACGAGGCGCTGCACGTTGCGGACGTCGAGCAGGCGTTGCGGCAAGAGCCTGCCGCCAGCGTTGATCTTGTGATCGCAGCCGACGTGTTCGTCTATATAGGCGATCTTGCGCCCGTGTTTGCACAGGCTGCGCTTGCGCTGTCTGACGGCGGACTGTTCGCCTTCACCGTACAGAAAGCGGACACGCATTGGTCTCTGGGGCCGGACCTGCGCTATGCTCATGGAGCAGATTATGTGCGGACCCTCGCCGCCGAATCGGGATTTGAGATCGTCGCGCTCGAAGAAGCCTCCAACCGCAAGGATTCTGGAATCGACGTTCCAGGGCTGGTCTGCATACTGGCGCGCGCCTAGATTAAGCCTGTGACGCGCGCCGTTTTCCCAGAGCTTCCCGATCAATTCTCCGCCTGGTTCGCCGCGCGGGGCTGGGAGCCGCGCGCCCATCAGCTGGAGCTTTTGTCGCTGGCGCGCAGCGGCCAAAGCGCTTTGCTGATCGCCCCAACCGGCGCCGGCAAGACGCTGGCGGGATTTCTGCCAACGCTCACCGAGCTGGCCGCGCGCCCTGCCCGCACGCGTTCGGGAGGGCTGCACACGCTCTATGTTTCGCCGCTCAAAGCGCTGGCCGTTGACGTGGCGCGAAATCTCGAGGCGCCCATCGCCCAAATGGGCCTGCGCATTCGCGTTGAGGCGCGAACCGGCGATACGCCAGCCTCGCGCCGCCAGCGCCAGCGCCGCGATCCACCCGACATTTTGCTCACCACGCCCGAACAACTGGCGCTGCTGCTGGGCGGCCCGGACGCGCGCCCTCTGTTCGCCACCTTGCGCCGCGTGGTGCTGGATGAATTGCATGCGGTGACGCAATCCAAGCGCGGCGATCTGCTCGCGCTCGATCTGGCGCGGCTGCGCAAACATGCGCCGCAGATGACGATTATTGGGTTGTCGGCGACGGTGCGCGACGCAGATGAATTACGCAGATGGCTTGCGCCGCAGGGAAAAGATGCGCACATGGCCGCGCTGGTGAAGGCGCCGCCGGGCGCGCCAGCCGATCTCTCAATGCTTGATGCGCGCGAACGGCTGCCGTGGTCAGGCCATGGCGCCAGTCACGCTGTGCATGACATTTACGCCGCGATTAAAACAGCAAAGACGACGCTGGTATTCGTCAACACGCGCGCACAGGCCGAGGCCGTCTTCCAACAGCTCTGGTCAATCAACGAGGATTCGCTGGCTATTGCGCTCCATCACGGCTCGCTTGACGCCAGCCAGCGGCGACGCGTCGAAGAAGCTATGGCTCAGGGACTTCTGAAAGCGATCGTCTGCACGTCAACGCTTGATCTGGGCATCGACTGGGGCGACGTCGATCTCGTAATCAACGTCGGCGCGCCAAAAGGCGCCAGCCGACTGACGCAGCGCATCGGCCGCGCCAATCATCGCCTTGACGAGCCCTCGCGTGCGCTGCTCGTCCCCGGCAACAGGTTTGAAGCGCTGGAATGTCACGCCGCTATTGAGGCAACAGCCCTTGGCGCACAGGATACGCCGCCCGCGCGCACAGGCGCGCTCGATGTTCTCTGTCAGCACATTCTGGGGTCGGCCTGCGCCGAGCCTTTTGACGCCGACGTCTTGTTTGCGGAAGTCACATCAGCCGAGCCTTATGCGCATCTGGCGCACAGTGACTTTCTGGCCGCTCTCGATTTTGTCGCCACGGGCGGCTACGCGCTGGGCGCCTACGAGCGCTTCGCCAGGATCAGGCGCGACAAGAACGGTTTGTGGCGCATCGCCAACGGCAAGATTGCCCAAACCTGGCGGATGAACGTCGGAACGATCGTTGAGTCCGACATGCTGAAAGTACGCCTTGTGCGAGCGAGGGCGAGCAAAGCCGTCGCCAAAAAGTCCCGCCCCGCAGGCGGATCTCTCTATTACCCGACAAAACTGGGCGGGCCGTCGCGCCCCGCCTATACAGGGCCATTGGCTCGCGGCGGGCGCGTGCTGGGGCAGATTGAGGAGTATTTTCTGGAGACGCTGGCGCCGGGCGACACCTTCCTGTTTGGCGGCGAAGTGCTTGCGCTGGAGGGGATTTTCGAGGGCGAGGCTTATGTGTCGCGCGCCCATTCGCAGGCGCCCAAGGTTCCCTCCTATGCCGGCGGCAAGTTTCCACTCTCGACATATCTGGCTGAGCGCGTGCGCAAACTCATCTCCTCGCCACGCCAATGGAGCGCCCTGCCTCAGCAGGTGCGCGATTGGTTGTCGCTGCAAGCCAAGGTCTCGCGGCTGCCAAGCGCAAACAACTTGCTCATCGAGACGTTTCCGCGCGGCGAGCGGTTTTATCTCGTCGCCTATCCGTTCGAGGGGCGCCTCGCGCATCAAACGCTGGGCATGTTGCTGACGCGGCGCATGGAGCGTCTCGAGCTTATGCCGCAGGGGTTTGTGGCCAGCGAATATGCGCTGGCGATCTGGTGTTTGCGCGATGTCGCAGGCGCCTGCGCGTCCGGCGCGCTCAGCATGGAGGCGCTGTTTGACGAGGATATGCTGGGCGACGATCTCGAAGAATGGTTGCAGGAATCTGCTTTGATGAAGCGCACGTTCCGCACATGCGCCGTGATTGCAGGCATGATCGAGCGGCGCTTTCCCGGCAAAGAGAAGACAGGCCGTCAGGTGACGATCTCGACCGACCTGATCTACGACGTGCTGCGCCGACATCAGCCCGACCACATATTGCTGCGCGCTGCGCGCGACGACGCGGCGACCGGCCTGCTTGATGTGGCGCGCCTGTCGGTCATGCTGGCGCGCATCAAAGGGCGCATCATGCATGAAGCGTTGAACCGGGTGTCGCCGCTGGCCGTGCCGGTTATGCTGGAGATTGGTCGCGAGCCCGTTTATGGGCAAGCGCAGGATCAGATTTTGGCGCAAGCGGCTGCGGCTCTGGTAGAGGACGCTATGCAGAAGCCGACGGGAAAAGCGTCATGAGTGGAATTACTGCCAGCGTCGAGCAGGGATTCTCGTTGGGCGACGAGGATTTCTGCGCCGACGTCTCGGGTGCGTTGTTTCATGCTGGCGAGCGTTTGCTGATCGTCGCCGATCTCCATCTTCAAAAAGGCGCCGCCTTCGCCGAGCGGCGCGTGTTGCTGCCGCCTTATGACACAGCGGCGACGCTGGCAAGGCTTGGCGAGGCTGTCGCGCGCTATCAGCCGCGCGCCGTTCTGGCGCTGGGCGATTCATTTCATGACGCCCGCGCAGGCGCGCTTATGAATACGGCCGATCGCGCGAGTCTTGCCGCACTGCAATCGGGGCGCGAATGGATCTGGGTTGCGGGCAATCACGATCCTGAGGCGCCGGCGTTTGCTGACGGGCTGCAGTGCCAGACGTATCGTCTTGGCGCTATCACGCTGCGCCATGAGCCCTCGCAAGATCGCGGCCTCGAAATCGCTGGCCACCTGCATCCGGTCGCGCGGGTTGCCGCCGCCAAAGGACGCTTGCGCCGCAGATGTTTTCTCAGCGATGGCGCGCGCTGCGTAATGCCCGCGTTTGGCGCCTATGCGGGCGGTCTGAACATTCTGGACGAAGCCTTTGCGCCATTGTTTACGGGCGCGCGAACAATCGCTCATGTTCTGGGGCGCGCCAACGTCTACCGCATTGGGCTTGAATCCTGCCGGCCTGATTAGGCGTCTCAATCGCGACGGAAAACGAGGCTTGCAAGCCACCCCACCAGCACCGCGATCAGCGCCGTCGCCAATCCATAAAGGAGGCCGTTCGTATGCGCGGCGTTCGCCACCCATTGCTCGACGGCCGTCTTGGTGACGGTGAAGCCCAGCTGATTTTTCGTCACCAATGCGCCCCCGGAAAAGAGGGCGACCTCGACATCGTAATTGCCCAGCGGCGCAATGCCCGGCAAGTCGATTTGCGCCTGAAACACGCCGGACGAGATGAAGCGCACGCGGTCGGCGCTCTGGTGAAAAAGTCCCTGCTGCATGCGCAATCTTTGCAGGCCGGCGCGAAATTGCGGATCGTTGGCGCCCACGCGCGCCGCCGTCTGCGGCGGGATCAGCGGGTCAATGCCAATGCGGAGATCCTCGCGCACTTCCGCCTGCGCAATCAGCTCCAGCGGACGGTTCGACAATATCGAGATGAACGAGGGGATGGCGATATAGCTGCGCGCGTCAAGGTTGAGCCACATCGGCCCGACGCTGTCCTTGCGCCGAACAGTGACTGCGCCGCGCGGGCCGCGCACGCTCACCACAACGTCCCAACCGTTCTTTGGCCGCGCGCCCGCGCCGGGCTCGACAACGCCAAACACGGAAATCCGTCCGCCGGTGAAATTAGATTGAATCGGCACGCGATCTGTCGACAGCGTGGTCACGAGACCTTGTGCAGACGCATGACAAAACGGCGTCAGCATGATTAGCATCAGCCCCGCGAGGGCGCGGGCGCTCACCGCACCGTCTCCGTGCGCGTAACTGAGAACAGCTCTCGCGGCGGACTCACAAGATCGGCGGCGAACCGCGCGGCGACGATCAGGATCAATGCGCCCAGCAGCAGACGGAAATATTCCCCGCGCAAATTGGCGCCGGCGCGCGCGCCAAACTGGGCCCCGAACACGCCGCCCACCATCAACAACAGGGCTAGGAACAAATCCACCGATTGATTGGTCGCCGCATGGAATATTGTCGCGGCGATCATCGTGAACAAGATTTGAAACAGGCTCGTACCAACGACGACTTGCGGCGGCACGCGGAAAATATAGATCAGCGCCGGCAAAAGGATAAAGCCGCCGCCGATGCCCAGAACGGCGCCGGCGAAGCCGATCAGCGCCGACAAAACGATCACTGGAATGACGCTGATATAAAGCCCTGAACGATGAAACCGCATCTTTAGCGGCAGACCCTCAAACCAAAAATGTCGGCCAGCCAGACGCCGCGACGACGCCCCGCCCTTGCGGCTGAGGAAAACGGCCCGTACGCTTTCCATCGAAACGAGAAGCCCAACGACGCCCAGTAACGAAACGTAGGCGATGGCGATCACGGTTTCGAGTTGGCCGATCTTGCGCATGTGATTAAAGAACAGAACGCCCAGCCCCGTGCCAACGAGGCCGCCCATGATGAGAACGCAGGCCAGCTTGAAATCAATGCTCCTGCGACGCCAATAGGCGATGGAGCCGGTGACGGAGGAGGCTGCGATTTGAGGCCCCTGCGTCGCCACCGCCACCGCTGCGGGAATGCCCACGAAGATCAGCAGCGGCGTCAGCAAGAATCCACCGCCAATGCCGAACATGCCGGAAATGAACCCGACCGTCATCCCCATTCCCAAAATCAGGAACATGTCGATCGGCATTTCTGCGATGGGCAGGTAGATTTCCACGCGGCACGCGCCTCTTTGACTCTCAGTCCGACTCGATTCCGGTGATGCCACCTTTAACCGAAAGACCCGCCTGCGTAAAAAGTCCCTGCGGGCCAGTTCGTCGCAGTGCCGTCGCTAGAGTCGCGAAACGCGCGGCCTGGCTGCGCCGGGACGTTGCGGCGCTGGTTTGGCTCCCTCGGATTTGGTGGCGTCGGATTTTGAAGGGTCAGCTTTGGCGGGCTCTGGCGAGAACTCCCAGCCTCCGGGCGGCGGCGAAGCGTCGTTGGAGGCGACCTCGGCGCGCTTGGGCGTGAAATTATCGACGATAGAGCGCGCCTTGTTGAGCTGGCGGGCGTCAAGACGGGCGGCCACGTCTGCGCGCTTCTTGCCTGCGTCCTCGTCGCCCTGCGCGGCGGCGAGCGAGAACCAGACGTAGGATTGCACCATGTCTTGCGCCGTCCCAAGACCGCGCGCGTTCAAGATTGCAAAATTATACTGGCTGTCGCGCACGCCATGCTCGGCGGCGGAGCGGAACCATTGCGCTGCATTGGCGTAATCGGGCTTGCCCGCAGCCCCTTCCGCAATCAGCACGGCGAGGTTGTGCATTGCTTTCACATTTCCGCGTTCGGCTGCGCGTTGATACCAGGACCGCGCCTTCTCAAGATCGCGTTCGACGCCTATTCCCTTTTCATAGAGAGCGCCAAGCCGGTATTGCGCAGGAGCGAATTCCTGTTCTGCGGCGCGCTCAAACCACGTTGCGGCCTGCGGCAGATTGCGTGCGACGCCGCGCCCTTCGGCATATCGCAGGGCGATTTCGAATTGCGCCAGCGGCGAGCCATTGCCTGCGGCGACGCGCAAATCCTGCGGCTTGCCGCTCGCCGGCTGGCGGGGATCTATGCTCGCGACGCTGGCCCGATCGATGTTTTGATCGCGCGGCGCAGCTGGGTTAGCGTTAGCATTAGAGCTAGTCGGCGAGGGCGAGCGCGCGGGCGCTTCAAATGCGGACAGGTTCGTTTTGCCTTTCGCAGGCGCTTCGGGCGGCGGCAATGCGCTTTGCTCCACAGGAGGCTCTGCCTCCTCCAGCATTGACAGGCCAACCTTGCCAGCACCCAGAAGCAACCCGACGCCGATGGCGGCGTACAGACCGGCGCGTGCGATTTTTGCAAACAACGCGCCGAACTTGCCGGCGCGGCGCGCGGGCTTGGCCTCTTGCGTCTTGCTGGCGGCGGCGCGCGCCCGTGCGCGCGTCTGTTCGAGCACGGTTTCGCCGCGCGCAGTGATGTCGATTTCGCCAGCCTGCGCGGAGGCCGCAGCAGATTGTGCGCGACGGACTGCTGCGATGAAACTGGCGCGCGGCCCCGTCTCGGCGCCAGATTCGGCGGGCGCGCCAAGGCCAGACATCACCACGCCGCTGGTAGCGGGCTTGCCAGCGCCCGGCTCCAGCAGCAAATCATTTAAAGCCGTAGCATCGTCGGCAGGCGTCCGCACTTCCGGCGCTGGGATTTCGCGATGCGGCGGCTCAACCAAAGCACGCGGCGGCGCTATCACGGGCTCGCGCGCGGGCGCAGGGACGGGCTCGGGCGGCGGAGGCGTGAACGGCTTTACCGGCGGCGGCAGAAAAGCCTTCGCTCCAGCCGAAGGCGGCGCTTCAGGCTGGGACAACGGAGCAAGATTGGACGAAAGGCTCGCACCCCTTGCGCTCGAGCGCTCAGAGGAGCGTTCGATGGCCGACAGCCTGTCGACAACCTGGTCGAGCGTGTTCTGCACCGCGCCCAGCGACATGTTGGTGCGCTGATCTGCGGCGCTCTGGCGCGAGCGGATGTCGGCGAATTCGCGCTCCATCGCCACAAGCGCTTGCGGATCTTCAGCACGCGGCGGCGGCGCTACGCTGGCGAGCGCTTCGCGAGCGGCTTTGCGGGCGGCGTGTTCGGCGGTGAGGATCGCTGTTTCGCGGAATTGTTCGATGTGTTGAAAAATCTCGGCGACAGAGCGTTCAAGCCCCGCCAGCGTTTCGGCGCCGTCGCTCTGGTCGCCCGCATGATTGTCGTCGAGACGCTGGCCGATGCGCTCCACCATCGCCTCAAGACGCGACGTGTCCAGCTCGGCGCTGACCGGCTCGTCAAGGCGGGCTGCGATTTCCGCGATCTGGGATTCGAGCGCACGCAAAGCGTGGGCGCCGCCGGACGTCTTGCCCAGTTCATCGACGGCGGAGGCGATGCGCGCAAGCGTTTGCTGCAATTCCAGCGCATTGGCGCCAGCGGACGCGCTGACCCGATCTGACATATCGTAGATCAGCGTCTCAATGCGCGTGGTGTCGAAATCGACGCTGACTGGCTCGGCCAGCCGCGCAGTGATTTCAGACAGCCGTTGCTCGATGGCCTGCAGGGAATCGGGGGAGCCGCCGACATTCAGATTGTTTTGCGACAGCAGGCGCACAGTCTCACGCACCTGTTCCAGCTGCTGCGGCGAGAGCGGCTGATCGAGGCGCTCCGCCACAGCCCGCAGCAAGCCTTCAAGGCGCTCGACATTGGGCTCACCGCGCGCTTGCCTATCCAGACGCGTGACGATTTCGTTGACCTGCCGCTCGATCACGCCCAGCGAATCGGGGCTGGCGCCAGTGGCGATGGCCTGTTCCACCCGGCGCGCGAGCTGACCGACGAGCGAATTGAGCTGCGCCAGCTCAGCCGCGCTTTGATCGGGACGGTCGAGCCGCTCCTGCAGCGTGCGCATTCGCTCTTCGAGCCGCTCCGCATCGCTTGAGCGCAGTCCCTGCTGCCCAAACGTGCGCTGCATTTCGTCAAGGCGCTCGTGGATGTCGTCCAGCCGCTTTGCCGGAAATTTTGCGATCGTCTCGTCAATCTTGCGCGAGAGACTTTCGATACGCTCTTCGACGGCAAGAAAGAGGCCTTTCTGCAGGCCTACCTTCAATTCAGCGCGGATAGCCTCGACGCATTCGGCCACGGCCCGCTCGCCGGCGAGCGAATTGCCGCGCTCGGCGATGCGGTCGATGCGTCCCGCCAGATCTGAGATCTGCGCCTCAATATGATCGAGACGCACCGGCCTGGAGGCTTGGGCGAGCAATCCATGAATTTCTGCGATCTGATCGCTCATGCGACCGATGGCGTCCGCCCCGGCGCCGGTGCGCGCAACCTGCTCCAATTGGCGCACCATAGCGAAAATCTGGCGTTCGATGGCGCCCAGCGTTTCAGCCGGGTTGAGATCGGCCAAAGTGCGCTTGAGGTCGACCAGCAAGCCTTCGATCGGTTCGACGATGGATTCACGCAAGCCCACCTTGCGTGAGGAGGCGACGCGCTTTGACAACGCGCGCACCGAATGATCGAGCGCGGCCGCGTCTTCATTGGGGCCAAGATTTGCAAGTGTGCGGCTGATCTCGGCGACTTTGCGGCGCATGTCGTCAATCGCGGCGCCGCCAGGCTTTGCGCCGGAAGCGGCGTGCTGCGCGTGCGTAATGGCACCCAGCAGAACGCCCATGTCGCGCTTCAGGTCAGCCACGTCTTGCGCATCCGCTGACCCTTGCGCTGTGTTTTGCGCTTTTGAAGCTTCGCGGCAAAGCGCGGCGACGGCGTCCAGCAGCGTCGACAAATCGGCTTTTGCCGACTCGCGGCGCGCGCCGTCGAATTTCGGATGAGCGTCCGGGGCGCCGCCGGAAGGCGTCCGACGCATCTTCGTCATCAGATTGGAGAGGCGTTCAAGCTCCATGCGCAAAGCGTCGCCGGGCTTGCCTTCGTGGCGCTCGGAGGCAGAAGCGCCCGGCTCAAAGCGCCGTCCCAGATTCTGAATGAGCGCGTTGACCTCGCTGCGGGCGCCAGACGCTGGTTGCTGACGGGGTGCGGGCCAGCGCGCCTGCAATTCGTTGAGCACCTGATCGGAATCCCACCGACGCGGCGCCTGCGTCTCGGCGGGGCGTTTCGTAGTCGGCCCAATCTTGCGCGCCAGCGCCTGAACGCGCTCTTCCTCGGTCAATTCATGAGGACTGACCCCGATCAAGGTCGCGTGTTCGCTGATGGCGTTGGCGAGCCAGTCACTGACGCCCATCCCGTCGCGACGCGCAGATTCGGTCACGGCTTCCCGTGCATCGAATCCGACGCTTTCAACGCTCCACGGGATGGCTTTGCTCATTGATGGCCTGAAAGGGGCTAGCCCCACTACGAACGCTGCGACTTCCGAACGGCGAGCTGGGGAGAGCGCTCCTGATCGGCCAATCACTTTTCCCCCCGCATAGTAAAAATGCCGTTAAGCGCGTCCCGGTTTTGCGCGCAGCGGGCGCATTGGGGAGTGAGTGGGGAGCGCCAATCAGGTTGTATTCACGCAAAGACACCACTTTAGGTTGTGTTAGCGTTCGAATCGCTCTATAGTCTCGCTTATGGCTAAGGGTGACGTCGTCCTTTTCGGGCGGCTGGAGGGCTCGGCGGCCGTGATGAGCAAGGATTGAGAAGAAAATGATTGGAAACACGCTAGCGCGGGCCGTGCAGCCCCATTCAAACGAATCTATCCCCGGCGAACTCTGGACAATTGGCGATATGGCCCGCCGCTATGGGCTAAGCTTGCGCGCTCTGCGCTTCTATGAAGACCGCGGCCTGATCCGGCCCCTGCGGCATGGCACCGCCCGGTTGTATGACGCGCGTTGCCGCGGGCGCCTGGAGAAAGTCCTGAAGGCCAAGCGCCTCGGCTTCACGCTCGGCCGCATCTTTGAGATGATGCCGCGCATTGAATCCACCGATTCAGAAATCGAGCAGACGCTGGCTCCCGCAGAAATTGTGGCGCAAATCAGCAGCCTCGAGCGTCAGAAGAACGAGCTCGACAGCGCCATATCAGCCCTGCGCGCCGCCCATGAGCGGCTGGCCATAAGCGACGCCCCGGCCGCCAATTACGGCTGAAGCCAAAACGACGCGGCGCGCGCTGCTTGACAGACGCGCGCTGCGCCCTGACAGATCGGGCTGGAGATCATTCCATGCCTCGCCCAATTCAATATTATTTTTCATTGATGAGCCCATGGGCCTATCTCGGGCACGCGCAGCTTGGCGCCATCGCCGGGCGCAACGACGTCGAGATCGACTATCGCCCCGTCAACCTGATGGACCTGTTCCCCGAGAGCGGCGGCCTTCCGCTTGGAAAGCGGCACCCCTCGCGCCAGCGTTATCGGCTGGTGGAGATGCAACGCTGGCGCGAAATGCGCGACGTGCCCCTGGTTTTGAAGCCCAAAAACTGGCCGTTTGATTTTCACCTCGCCGACCGCGTGGCGCTGACGGCTGCGCAAAGCGGCCCGCAGGATCAGGCGCACGCCTTCATCGCCATGGCGTTTCGCGCCGTCTGGGTTGAAGAATGCAATCTGGCCGATTCAACCGTGCTCGCGCGCCTGCTAAAGGACGGCGATTACGAAGCGGGCGCCATTCTTGAGCGCGCCCGTTCGCCGGACATCGCCGAAGCCTATGAGGCCAACAAGTTGCGCGCGCTGGAGCAGGACGTGTTCGGCTCGCCCACTTATGTGCTGGAGGGCGAAGCGTTCTGGGGACAGGACCGGCTGGAACAGCTGGAATCTGCGCTCGTCAACGGGCGCGCGCCCTATACGCCCGAGGCCTTCACCACCGGCGCCTGAACCCTATTCCGCCGCGCGCCGCAACACGCGCCATTGGCTGAGCACGGAGCGCAAGGCGGCAGGCTTCAACGGCTTGTTGAGCACGCGTATTTCATTGCCTTCGGCCAGTTCGCGCACTTCCTTGGTGCGATCAGCGGTCACGAGAAGCGCTGGAATGTCGACGCCAAACACTTTGCGTAATTGCGTGATCGCCGATACGCCGTCATCGCAATCCAGATGATAATCGGCGATAATGGCGTGCGGCGCCAGATTGCACGCGCTCAATTGACGCTCGGCGTCGGGCACGTCGCAAGCGGCTACAACCTCGCAACCCCATCCAGTGAGAAGCACGCGCATGCCATCAAGAATGCGCGGCTCGTTATCGATCGCCAACACGACCATGCCCGCCAGCGGCTGATGATCTTGCGCGCTGACATGGCCATTGTCGAAGGCGGCTCCCGCAGGCGCCCGCTCGCCGATGGGAACGTCAACGCGAAACGACGAGCCTTTGCCCGGCTGCGACCACAGCCGCACGCGATGGCCCATAACGCGGCTGAGACGCTCGACGATGGACAGTCCAAGCCCCAGGCCAGGCGCGGTTTTGGCGGCAGGCGCCAATCGCTCAAACTCGCGAAACACATCTTTTTGCTTTGAGACAGGGATGCCAAGGCCGGTGTCCCAAACCTCGATCACGAGATCGGGCGCGCGCCGGCGACAGCCCACCAGCACGCGGCCCTTGGGCGTGTATTTCAGCGCGTTCGAAATCAGGTTCTGCAACAGACGCCGCAACATCCGCCGATCCGAACGCACGCTGAGCGAGCACGGCGCAAAGATGAGCTCCAGCCCTCTTTCTTTTGCCATCGGTTCGAACTCGATGCGTAATTGGCCCAACAGGTCGTCGATGCGGAACGTGCTTGGCTCGGCCTTCATGGCGCCCGCGTCGAGGCGCGAGATGTCGAGCAAAGCGGTGAGGATTTCCTCCACCGATTCCAGAGAAACATCGAGATTGGCGGCCAGTTCGCGTCCCGGCTCCATACCCAAAGGCGTGCGCTCAAGGATCGAGGTTGCATAAAGACGGGCGGCGTTGAGCGGTTGCAAAATATCGTGGCTGGCGGCCGCCAGAAAGCGTGTCTTCGATAAATCAGCGTCTTCGGCGATGGCTTTGGCCTTCGCCAATTCGTGATTGAGGCGCACCAGCTCTTCGGTGCGTTCGCGCACGCGTTGCTCCAGCGTTTCGTTGGTGCGCTCCAGGGCTTCTTCAGCCTCCACCGTCGTAGTGACGTCCGTATAGGTGGTCACAAGTCCACCATCGGGCAAAGGCGCGGAGCGGATTTCAATCACTGTGCCGGTGGTGAGCCGCAGGCGCGAGGGCGCCGTCTCGTGCACCAGCAATTCCATGCGCGTGAGCACTTGCAGATCAAGATTGCCAGGACCGTAAATCCCGCGATCCGCGTTGAAGCGCAGCAATTCTTCAAGTTCGAGCCCGACGCGCAAGGTTTCCGAAGGCAATTCGAACAAATCGCGGAATTCACGATTCCAGCACATCAGCCGCAGGTCGCGATCAAACACTGTGATGCCCTGACGGGCGAAATCAAGCGCGTGTTGCAACAGATCGCGATTGTGCTGAAGGCTGGCCGACGCATCATCAATGAGTTTAAGCGCGGCCTCGCGCGACAGATTGCGTCTGCGCAGCAGCAATGAAAGCACAAGGCGAGACGACGAGGCGCCGATGGCCGACGCCAGCAAATGCTCGGCGAAACGCAAAAGATGAACGTCAGCCTCAAGAGCGGGCGACAACGAGGCGCTGCGCGCTTTCAAAAAACTCTCAAACGAGCGACGCGTGTGCTCTGCGCCAAGATAGCGGCCAACCGTGCCTTCAAGTTCGCTTACCGTCACCGTCGCGCCACCCGCGCGCAGCGTCTGGCCGATAAGCCCTCGCTCGGCGCCCACAAACACATTGGCTTGCAAACGCTCAATCGGGCTGGCCGAACGCGTGAGCGAGAACCCCACGAAAGCAAGCACATTGAGACTGAGGCTAAAGAAAACGCCATGCACCAATTGCGCAAGATCGACGCCAAACAAGGCGGTCGGCTTCAACGCCGCAAGGCCCATCGGGCCATGGGCGACGATGCTGGCGATTGCGGGCGATTCCAGCGCCAGCGACGGCAACAGCAGCGTGTAGGACCACGTCAAAACCCCGGCGATGAGCCCGGCCATGGCGCCGCGCGCATTGGCGCGCCGCCAGAACAGGCCGCCGAAAAACACCGGGCCCACCTGCGCCACAGCGGCAAACGACAACAGGCCAATCGACGCCAATTCCGATTCCGCCGCATGAACGAAATACACGTAGCCCAGCGACAACACGACGACGATAGACAAGCGCCGTATCACCAGGATCAGGGAGGCCGGATCGCCTGCCTCAAAACGCTGCTGCATGCGCCGTCCGCGCAAAAGCAGCGGCATCACGAGATGGTTCGAGGCCATGATGGAAAGCGCCACGCACGCCATGATCACCATGGCGGTGGCCGCCGACAATCCGCCGATCATCGTGAAGACGGCCACGGTGGACGCATTGGCCTGCAAAGGTAGCGCCAGCACGGTCATGTCGCGATCAATCACGCCGTCTGCGAAGGTGAGGCGCCCGGCGATGGCCAGCGGAATGACGAAGATGTTGATCGCGATCAGATAGAGCGGGAATAACCACGCCGCCGTCTTGATGTCGGCCTCATCGCGGTTCTCCACCACCATGACATGGAACTGACGCGGCAACAGGACTATGGCGCAGGCGGCAAGCAGCACCATGGCGATCCATGATTCGGGCTCTGGCTGGCGGGCGAGCATCGCGCTCAGGGCCGGGTCGGCGGCGGCGCGCGCGGTGAGATCTGCCAGGCCGTCAAACATCCACCACGTCACGAACGCGCCGCAGACGATGAAGGCGATCAGCTTCACCAGCGATTCAGCAGCCACCGCCAGCACCAGTCCGTCCTGATGTTCGGTCGCGTCAATGTTGCGGGTGCCAAACGCCATCGCAAAACCGGCCAGCAAAACCGCCACAATCGCCGACAAGCCGCTGTTTCCCGACGAAGCCGAAACCGCATGTCCCGCCTCCAGCGATCCCAGGACAATGGCGATGGAGGTCGAGATCGCCTTCAGCTGCAAAGAGATATAGGGAATGACGCCGGCCACGCAGATCAACGCCACAAGCGCGGCCACCTGTTCGGACTTGCCATAGCGCGCGGCCACAAAATCGGCGACCGACGTGATGTTCTGCCCCTTGGCGATGCGCGCGATGCGCAGGATCAATGGAAACCCGAGGCCCACGACAAGGATCGGGCCAATGTAGATCGGCAAGAAATCGAGCCCGCGCGAAGAGGCCAGACCCACTGAGCCAAAGAACGTCCACGACGTGCAATAGACCGCCAGCGTCAGCGCATAAATCAGCGGCCGGGCCCGCGATTGCATGAAACGACGGCCCGACGTGTCGCCGTAATGGGCGACGGCGAACAGCCCGCACAGATAAACCAGTGCTGTCAGGATCGCAGCGCCGCCGTAATTCATCTCATTCTTCTCCCGTGGGGAACGCTAGCATGGACGCGCAGCCTCGTCAGCGCCGCCCTTTCATTCGAAGTTACAATTGTATACAGAAGCCTCAGTGATCAAGTTCAAGCAGCTTTGCGCCTGAGCGCGCCTGTCACGATCATTGGAGATCAAATCGATGTTGAACGAATTCAAAGCTTTCGCACTGCGCGGCAATGTCATGGACCTGGCCATCGGCGTCATCATCGGCGCCGCCTTCGGCAAGATCGTCGAATCTCTGGTGGCCGACGTCATCATGCCGATCGTCGGCGCGATCACCGGCGGCCTCGATTTCTCAAATTATTATACCGGCCTTTCGAGCGCAGTGACGGCAGGCTCCCTCGTGGAAGCAAAGAAACAGGGCGCGGTTTTGGCCTGGGGAAATTTCCTCACTATCAGCGTCAACTTTATCATTATCGCTTTCATTCTGTTCCTCGTCGTGCGCGCACTCAACAGCATGAAGAAGAAAGAAGCCGCAGCAGCGCCGGCTGAAGCTCCCGCTCCCGCGCGCTCGGAAGTTCTGCTGGAAGAAATCCGCGATCTGCTTTCGCGAAAGTAAGTCCCGAAAAACCGTCATGGCGGCGAAGGCGGCCATGACGGACATGAATGCGATTTGCATTTTGAGGTTTCAGGCGGCAATAGGGAGCGACGCCTTTACGGCTTCGTCTCGCGTTTACCTGCGCGATCGGCGTTAGCAGAAACCCTTGAACCATGACCGCAACCTCAACTGAGGCTTTCCGCAAGCCGCCGCTGCTGCGTCAATTGACGACGGTTGCGGCTGGCGCTTCCGGCTCGGCTTTGTTCCTTTGGCTCGCCGTGCCCGGCGGCGGTATTTCCGGCGCTATGCTCGTCGTCACGCTGATGACGGTGTTTGGCATTGCCGTTCGCATCGAGGGCGGGCTGCGCACCATCGCCATGGTGGCGTCCGGCGTGACGCTGGGCGCGGCCGTGACGCCCGAGACGCTGCGCGGAATCGCCACCTATCCCGGCTCGCTCGCGATCATGGCCGTGGGCGTCGCCGCCACCACGCTCGCCGGCACGGCGTTCCTGTGCGTGTTTGCGGGCTGGAGCCGCGCCACTGCGTTGCTGGCCACCAGCCCGGGCGCTTTTTCCTACATCATCTCGGTCGCGCCGCGCGTGAAGGGCGACGTGCCGCGCATTGTCGTCGTGCAAATGTTTCGCGTGCTGATCCTGATGGCTGTTCTGCCGATGCTTGTCGTCGAGACGGCGAGCCTGTCGGGCGGCATGCCCGCCCCGAAGAATGCGACCACGAATCTCGATCCGCTCTGGCTTGTGGGCGTGATGCTGGCGGCCGGGGCTGCGGGTGGTTTTCTATTTGAGCGCATGAAAATCGCCGGCGGAATCTTCTTCGGGGCCATGCTGGTCTCCGCTGCGTTCCACGGCACTGGCCTGGCGCCTGGCCGCCTGCCTGGGGAACTGGCGTTCGTTGGCCAATGCCTGATCGGCAGCTGGACAGGCTCGCGCTTTGTAGGCTTTGACTGGCGGCGCCTGCCGGCATTGCTGGGCGTGGCGAGCGCCTCCATCGCTATCAGCATCGCCACGTCGGCCTTGTTCGCCTGGCTTGCCTCGACTTTGCTCGGCCTGTCGTTTGGCGCAGCGATGATCGCATTTGCGCCCGGCGCGCTGGAAGCCATGACGATGCTGGCCTTCGCGATCGGATTCGATCCGCTCTACGTTGGCGTGCATCATCTGGCGCGCTTCATGTTGCTGAACATGACCATGCCGCTGGTGGTGCGCTATTGGCTGGAGCCGCAGATCAAAAAGCAGTCAGGCGACAAGACCTAAACTGCATCAGCCGCCGCCTTCAGGTCTTCCAGCAGATCGTCGATATCCTCGAGCCCGACCGAGAGCCGCAACATGCCCTCGCCTATGCCCATTTCCTCGCGCGTTGCGCGCGGCAGGCGCTGATGCGTCGTGGTGGCGGGATGGGTGAGGATGCTTTTTGAATCGCCCAGATTGTTCGATAATTTCACGACCTCAAGCGCATTGCCGAAGCGGAAGGCGCCGTCCTTGCCGCCGACCACGTCAAGCACCACAACCGTGCCGCCTGCGCTCATCTGCTTGCGCGCCAGCTCGTGCTGGGGGTGGTCCTTGCGCCATGGATAAAGCACGCGCTCAACGCTTTTCTGTTCAGCCAGAAAATCAGCCACCCGCTCGGCGTTGCGCACTTGCTGCATGACGCGCAACGGCAACGTCTCCAGCGATTTCAGCATCACCCATGCATTGAAGGGCGACATCGCCGGGCCGGTCTGGCGCAGAAAATTGTGGATATTCTTCATAATGAACTCTTCCGAGCCCAAAATGCAGCCGCCCAGAACCCTGCCCTGTCCGTCCACATGTTTGGTGGCCGAATAGACCACGCAATCGGCGCCCAGTTTCAGGGGGCTTTGCAGCAGGGGCGTCGCGAACACGTTGTCGACGACGAGCGTACCGCCAACGCTGTGCGCGATTTCCGCGACCGCCTGAATGTCGATGATTTCAAGTTGCGGATTGGTTGGGCTCTCCAGAAAGAAAACCTTGGTGTTGGGACGAATGGCGCTGCGCCATTGCGCCAGATCGCTGCCGTCCACAAGCGTCGAGGCGATGCCGTAGCAGGGCAGCAAATCTTCAACGATGAAACGGCAAGAGCCAAAGAGCGCCTTGGCCGCAACCACATGATCGCCCGCCTTGAGCTGGCCGAGCATCGAGGCCGTGACGGCGGCCATGCCGGTCGCGGTGGCGCGGGCCGCCTCCGCCCCTTCCAGCAGCGCCATGCGCTCTTCAAACATCGCCACGGTGGGGTTGCCGAAACGCGAATATTGAAAGCCCGGCGAGGCGCCGGTGAAACGGGCCTCGGCCTGCTCCATGCTCTCGTAGGCGAAGCCTTGCGTGAGGAACAAAGCCTCCGACATTTCGCCAAATTGCGAGCGCATTGTGCCCCCGTGCACCAGACGGGTCGCGGGGCGCAGTTCGCGCATGGACTTTCTGGGGGGCTTCTTGTCGGTCATGCTGTCCTCGAAATACGGGCGTCAATCAGCCGCCATTTAGTCCCGCCGCCGCCCTGCGGGCAAGCGGCGGCGCCTGAATCGCCGCTATTCACTGGAAAGGGGGCCGCCGACCTTGGCCAATTCGCTCTTATTGGCTAGTCATTGCTGCATGAGTTCTTCGACCATGACACATTCGCCCGGCATTCTTCCAGCCCACATCATCGAAGCGCTTGAGCAAAGCGGCGCGATTACGCTCGCATGCCCCTTCGTGGCGGGACAGGTGCAGCCAGCCAGCCTCGATTTGCGGCTGGGCAAACGTGCGTGGCGGATGCGGGCGAGCTTCCTGCCCGGTCCAGACAGGCCAGTGGCGGCCTGTATCGAGCGGCTGGCTTTGCACGAGATCGACCTTGAGCGCGGCGCGGTGCTGGAGACCGATTGCGTCTATGTCGCCGAATTGATGGAGGGGCTGGCGCTGCCCCCTGACATCGCCGCAGCGGCAAACCCCAAAAGCTCCACAGGCCGCATCGACGTTTTCACCCGCGTGATCGCCGATCACGCGCGCGCGTTCGACATGATTCCAGCCGGCTATCACGGCCCGCTTTACGCAGAGATTTCGCCGCGCACCTTCCCGGTGCTGGCGCGCAGCGGCTCTCGTCTGTCGCAGGTGCGCTTTCGCCATGGCCACGCCCGTCTGGACGATGCAGGCCACCGTGCTTTGCATGCGCGCGAAAAACTCGTCACCTCGTCCGAACCCTCGATTAGCGGGGGCGTCGCAGTCTCCGTCGATCTGGCGGGCTTTGGCGAGGATGGGCTGATCGGCTATCGCGCCAAGCGCCACACCGGCCTGATCGACGTCGATAAAGTGGCTGCCCACGATCTGCTCGATTTCTGGGAGCCGATCCACGACCGGGGTCGCCGCGATCTCATTCTTGATCCCGGCGAGTTCTACATTCTGGCGTCCAAGGAGGCGGTGCGCGTGCCGCCCGACCACGCCGCCGAGATGACCCCGTTTGATCCGCTGGTGGGCGAATTCCGCGTGCATTACGCAGGCTTTTTCGATCCGGGCTTTGGCGCTGCGGAGGCTGGCGGCGCCGGCGCCCGCGCAGTGCTGGAAGTGCGCTCGCACGACGTGCCGTTCATTCTGGAAGACGGCCAGATCGTAGGCCGTCTCGTCTACGAGCGGATGGCCGAAGCGCCCCGCGCGCTTTACGGCGCAGGCCTTGGCTCAAACTATCAGGCGCAGGGGCTGAAGCTGTCGAAGCATTTCAGGTAAAGGCGCTGGCTCTCACTAAGCTGCAAGATCCAAGCTGCTTGCTCCACGCGAGCCCGACCGCTATGTTGCCGACCGATGCGGGTGTAGTTCAATGGTAGAACGGCAGCTTCCCAAGCTGCATACGAGGGTTCGATTCCCTTCACCCGCTCCATTTTCATGTCCGCCCAGCCACAAGGTTTTCTTGTGCCATTCCTCACCCGACTGGCCTTTGTAGCGCTCGCAAATCTTGCGCTGGTCGTCTCCGCATGCGCAGAAGAGATCGTGCGCTTCGGCGAGAGCCACGCGCTCTATAACGCCCCCGCCAAACGCGCATCCGTTGGCCTGATCTTGCTGCCCGGCGGCGACGGCGATATCGGGATCTCCTCCTCAGGCGACATTCGCGAGCAGAGCAATTGGATCGTGCGCACGCGCGCCGCTTACGCAAAATCGGGCATCGCCTCCCTGCTGCTTGATGGCGACGTCGATCTGGCGGACGCTTTCGCGTTTCTGCGCCAGCGAACGGACAAAATTGTCGTGGTGGCGCAAAGTCGCGGCTCGCTGAAAATTCCCCGCGCGCTGCCAAACAAGCCAGACGCCATCGTCTTCACATCATCCATGCTCAGTACGGTGCAAAAGCGGCTCGACACGCCGGACGCCCTGCCGCGCACGCTCGTCGTTCATCATCGCGAGGATTTCTGTAACGTCACCCATGCATCGGATGTGACGGCCTTTGCGCAATGGGCGGGCGCGCGCGTGCGCGTGCAATGGATTGACGGCGGCTCGGAGCCAATGGGGCGCCTGTGCGGCGCACGCCATCGCCATGGCTTTGTCGGCCGCGAGAGCGAGGTCGTTAGAAGCATCGTGCAATTTGTGAAAGCGCAGTAGAAGGGCGCGATCAGCGCAACAGAGCCAGCGCCTCCATCATGCCCCACACCAGAACGCCGCAGAGCGGAGGCAGGACGAGGGACGAGACCAGCCGAATGGCGACAAAGCGATAGCCCAGAAGCGGCGCTTCATAAATCATAACGCGGTGGAATGCGAACACGGACCATGCGGTTAGAAACGCCACCACTTGCGGAAAGCCGCCGCCAGACGCCAGCAGCACCACGACGATGGGGAACGAGACAATGGGTCCGGCCGGCGTGAAGCCGCCAAACAGCGTGGCCAGCAGAATGCCGCGCAAGCCGCTGTCATAACCGATGGCGTGGCCTATCGCGTCGGCTGGCGCGATTTTGGAGATAAAACCGGCTGCCAGAAACGCGAACGCGATGCGCGGCAACACTTCAATGAACCGCAGCGTAGCGTTGCGAAAAGCGCCGCGCAGCAGCGTCGGAGAGCGCCGCCACGCAATAATCCCCAGCACCAGCGCCATTGCGCTCATGACCAGAATTGCGGTCATGACCTGGCCTGCGGGTCTTTGCCGCCCTCCTCGTCTTTGGCCTCCGCCAAAGCGGCGAGGCGTTTTTCTTCTTCGTTGCGCGGCAGGTAATCGGCGACCATCGCGGCTACGAACGGCAGCGGAATCGATGCGATGAAGCGCATCAGCGTGTATTCAACGCCCAGCAGCGGAATTTCCCAGATCATGATGCGCTGGAAGCCGAGCGTCTCCCATGAGATGAGGTAAGCGATCACGGTGCTGCGCGCCGCTCCCGCCTTCGACAAAGAGGCGACGAGGGGAAACGAGATCATCGGCCCGCCGGGCGTCACGGCGCCCACTCCGGTCGCCAGGGCCACGCCTTTGAAACCAGCTTTTTCGCCCAGCCATTTGGCGATGAAAGCGCGCGGCACCAGCGCCGTGACGAGCGCGGCCACGAAGAATGCGATCGCCATTTTCGGCGCCAAAGCCTGAAACATGAAGACGTCGTCCTCCATGCTTGCAAGAACGGCGTCGGCGCCGGCGATCCACCAGCACAAAATTCCCGAAATCGCGGCCAGAGCTGCGAGCACAAGAACCGACTTGTCGAAGAGCGCTGCGCGCAGATCGAGGCGATCTCGCCGGAAGCTCTTCGTTTCAACGGTCATGCATTCTCCAGCCTGGCGGACTTGATTGCGACTCAGGCGCGCAGCGCCGTCAGCATAGCGGAAATATAATCAGCGCCGCTGGCGATCACGAGCATGCGCGCGAACGGGCGCAGATGCGTCATCGAAGCGGAGATTTCAGCATCGCTCGTCTCCGGCCCCGGGACCACTAGAGCGACCAGGGATTTGTGATGCAGCGCGCAGGCGTCGGCGATCAACGACACGGCGCGCGCATCCTCGCCCGCGCTGGTGACGACGACCACGAAATCGCTGCTGGCGACTTCTTCCACAAGGTCATTAGCCGCGCCGGCCAGATCCTTCAGCCACGCCTTCAGCCCGTCACCGGTGGCGCCGGGCTCGCTGTCAGCGGAAAATGAGAGCGAGGTAAAGAACTGGGCGCCGTTCCAATGTTCGCGCGACACTTCGTCGACGAGCTTTGCGCTGGAGGAATCCAGCGCCACGACCTTGACGTCGCGCCGCTTTGAATTGGGATATTGGACCCGATAGCTGGATTCGCGGGCGGTGGTGACGCGGGCGGTTTCGCTTTGCATCTCAAATCTCCGAAAACCGGCTGGGTACAATAACAACAAGAAAAAGACCGGCGGGCGCGAACGCCCGCCGCTTGTTCAAAGGCCCCTCAAACCGAAGTCTGGCGAACGCCCTTCTTGGCGATGAGCGCTTCCTTGGCGCCCTCCGTGTAGGCGGCGGCGCGCGGCAGCAGCAGCGCGGCCTGACGCACCTTGTGGTGCTCCGGGTTCACGCCGGGCGGGATCACGCCCTTGTCGGTGAGCGCCTTGGCGGCGCGCATCAGGCGATGACGCGCCATGATGATGCCGTTGTCGGTGCCGACAAGGTTTTCCTTCGTGCGATCGCAGATCGGCCCCATGCTTTCCTGAAGCGAGGCGTCCTGCATGCCGATGCCCTCAATGCCGCTGAACGTGCGGCCTGCTTTCTGGGCCTCGCGGTTCATCAGGTAATCGTTGTCCTTGTTGGCGAGCGGACGATAGGTGCCGGGCACGTATTTCACGTGAATGCCCTTGCCGTCCTTCATGGCGGCGACTTCGCCGTCAGTGAGAGGACGGGTGGGGTGGTAATCATAGCTCCACGCCCAGCAGCTCTCGTCGTCGATCGGCACCCAGAAGTGACCGTGCATGGGATGGTCGCCGCGCGGGGGAACGCCCGTATAGCAGGGCATGACCCACGGCGTGATGCGCCAGTAATATTGCTCGTCCTCAGCGTTGCGACGCGCGCCGATCAGCAAGCCGCCGTCGCTCTCGGAGATTTCGAACACCGGCGACAGATCGCCGAGATTGTACTTGTTGCCGGCCGCGCCCTTGAACAGCGGATCGCTGGCCAGATCGCCGCGATGCAGGAACGACACGTGGCTCGAATCGATGCCGCCTTCCATCGCCTGCAGCCAGTTTGATTCCTGAATGCGCTTGCTGGAGAAGGTCTGGTTCAAAGGAACCGTGCAGAACTCGAACTCGGGCTCCGGCGGCTGCTTTTCCGGCGGACCCATATAGGTCCAGAGAACGCCGCCCTTCTCGATCAGCGGATAGGCCTTGAGCTTAACCTTTTTGGCGTAGCCCGATTCGGCGGGCTCGGAAGGCACGTCGACGCACTGGCCGTTCACGTCGAATTTCCAGCCGTGATAGGGACAGCGCAGGCCGCATTCCTCATTACGGGCGAACCACAGCGAAACGCCGCGATGGGCGCAGAATTCATCGATCAGACCAAGTCGGCCTTCCGAATCGCGGAACGCCAGCAGGCGCTCGCCCAGAAGCTTCACGCGCACGGGCGCGCAATCGGGCTCAGGCAGCTCTTCGCTGAGGAGCGCGGGCATCCAATAGCAGCGAAACAATTCGCCCATCGGCGTGCCCGGACCCGTCTGGGTCAGGTAATCATTCTGTTCTTTCTTCAACATGGCTTTCGCTCCCTAAACTCAGCCTAAAACCTTTACAGCAGACTCTGAAGATACCGCGCCAGAGCGCGTTGACCAGCGGGCCGGGGCTTGCTAAATCCCCCTCAGGTTCCTGCATGCGGAACGGCGTTCCGCAATCGCTGGATCAGGATTTATAACGCTCCGAGGGGGGCGTCAACGAGAAGCACGCGAGGAGAGTATGTCCAAGATCGAACTGTGCAAGACCGCAGACGTTGACGAGGGCGCAGCCATCAAGGTTGAAACAGGCGATTTGAGCCTTGCGGTGTTCAACCTGAACGGCGCGTTCTATGTGCTGGACGACATGTGTTCGCACGGGCCGGGCTCGCTTTCGGAAGGCCCGATCCACGGCGACGTGATCGAGTGCGATTTCCACAACGGCTCGTTCAACATCAAGACCGGAGAGGTCGTCGATCCCCCCTGCATGATTCCGCAGAAAACGTACAAGGTGATCGTCGAGGACGACACCGTGTTCATCGAAGAGTGAACATGAGCGCGGCGCGCGGGCAATCGGGACGAGGCGTTGCAGCGGTGGAAACCGCTGGCGCGCAGAGCCCTCCTGTTTCCGTGCGCGCCGAGAAAAGCGGACCGCAACGTCTGTCTTCCGTGGCCACCGCCGTACGCCTGCTGAAAACCTTCAGCGAGGGCGAGGCGGAGATAGGCGTCACCACTTTGTCCAAGCGCCTTGGCGTCGCCAAGAGCACGGTCTACCGGCTCGCCTCGACCCTGGTGGCCGAAGGCATGCTTGAGCAAAACCGCGAGAACGATAAATACCGGCTCGGGCTGGCGCTGTTTGGGCTTGGAGCGCTGGTGCGCCAGCGCATGAACGTCTCGACCGAGGCGCGCCCCCACATCTTTGCGCTGCGCGAGGCCACCAACGAGACTGTCCATCTGGCTGTGCCTGAAGGCGCGCAGATCATTTACGTTTACGATCTGGAAAGTACGCAGGCGATCCGCCAGCGCGCCAATCTTGGCGAGCGCAAGCCCGCCTTCTGCTCGGCCGAGGGACGCGCGATGCTGGCCTTCGCCGATCCTGAACAAGTCGAGGCGGCCATCGCAGCCGGGCTTGTGGCGCGCACGCCGCGCACGGACGTTAACCCCCGCAATCTTGTCCGCGCGCTTGAGCAAGTGCGCGCGCAAGGGTATGCGATGGAGGATGAGCAAAGCGAGATGGGCATGCGCTCGCTGGCTGCGCCCATTCGCGATGCTGAGGGACGCGTCGTCGCCGCCGTCGGCATCGCCGGCCCGATGCAGCGTCTGAGCGACGAGGCCATTGCGCGCTTTGCGCCTCTCGTCGTCAATACGGCCAACGTCATTTCCGCCCGTCTGGGATTTCGATCCCCGGCGGCTTTCTGAATCCTGCGAGCACACACGAGCGAGCGTCACAAGACATGGCAAAGATCACCATCATCAAGTCCGACATCGTCTATGATTGCGTTTCTGACACGATTACGCGCGCAGCTACGCGGGCGGGACTGGGCTTTCCCTATGAATGCAATGTCGGCGAATGCGGTAATTGCCGGTTTGAGCTGATCGAGGGCGAAGTGTCGTACCTGCGGCAAAATCCGCCCGCGATCACCGAGCGCGACGCCGAGCGCAAGCGTTATCTGGGATGCCAGGCCATGCCGCATGGCGATTGCACGATCAAAGTGCCGCTGCGCGATCATTACAAGAGCAAGCACCTGCCGAAAAAGACTCACGGCGTGCTGACGGAAGTCATCGACATTACGCACGACATTCGCGAGTTTCGCTTCCAGCTCTCCGAGCCCGTCAAGTTTCTGGCCGGTCAATACGGCCTCATCAGCGCCCCCGGCGTTGAAGGCGCGCGCGCCTATTCGATGAGCAATACCGGGGAGGCCGGCGAGCAATGGCACTTCCAGATTCGCCGCGTGCCCAATGGCCGCGCCACCGGCTCGCTGTTTGACGGCATGAAGATCGGCGAAAGCCTCGATCTCGACGGCCCTTATGGCATGGCCTATCTGCGCGAGGACGCCCCGCGCGACATCCTTTGCCTTGGCGGCGGCTCGGGCCTCTCGCCCATGGTGTCGATCTCGCGCGCAGCCGCCCACAGCGCCGCGCTTGCTGGCCAAAATATCTATTTCGTTTATGGCGGGCGCACGCCGCGCGACATTTGCGGCGAGGAATTCTTGCGCGAGCTGCCGGGCTTTGGCGAGCGCATCCATTACACGCCGGTGATCTCGATGGTGGACGATCCCGCGTCCGCAGGCTGGACCGGCAAGACCGGTTTCGTGCACGACGTGGCCGAAGCCATGTTTGGCGACAAACTCGCCAATTTCGAAGTGTATTTTGCAGGCCCGCCGCTGATGGCGCAATCGGTCACGAAAATGCTCATCAAGGCGAAAGTGCCTGGCTCGCAGATGCATTTCGACCAGTTCTATTGAGAGCGGGCGCTCAAAGAGCGCGCCCTGATCCTTCAAGAAACAATCAAAGGAAACGCCCATGTCCAAACTGAATATGACGCTGGCCTGCTGGAATTACGATCGCACGCGCGCGATTCAGGACGGCTCGGTCAAGCCCGACGGGATCGACATCAATTATCTTGATCTGCCGGTGGAGGAGACCTTCTTCCGCATGGCCCGGCATCGCGAGTTCGACGCGTCTGAAATGTCGCTGTCGTCCTACACTGTGTCGATGCATCGCGAGAAGCCGCCGTTTATCGCGATCCCGGTCTTTCCTTCACGCTTCTTCCGCCATTCCTGCATTTACGTGAACGCCAAATCAGGCATTCGCGAGCCGAAGGATTTGATCGGCAAGAAGGTCGGAGTGCCTGAATTCCAGATGACGGCGCCGGTGTGGATTCGCGGCATCCTGTCAGATCATTACGGCGTGCCGGTCGACAGCGTTCATTATTACACCGGCGGCGAGGAAGAGCCCGGCCGGCACGAAAAGATCAAGCTGGACCTGCCCTCCAGCATCAAAGTGACGGCGATTGGCCCCGAGCAGACGCTCGCGCAAATGCTGCGTGATGGCGAGATCGACGCCTTCCACACCGCGCGCAAGCCCTCGACCTATGACGGCGTGAACGTGAAGCGCCTGTTTGAAGATTATCGCCCCGTTGAACTCGATTATTACCGCAAGACGAAAATCTTCCCGATGATGCACACAATCGCGATCCGTCGCGAATTGTACGAGGCCAATCGCTGGGTTGCGCAATCGCTGCTGAAAGCGTTCGTGGAAGCCAAGCGCCGCACCTATGAAGATTTGAAGGAAACCGCCGCCCTGAAATCAATGGTGCCGTGGCTGGTGGCGGACTTTGAGGAAGCCCAGCGCGAGATGGGCGACGATTACTGGTCGTACGGGCTTGAGCCCAATTACGCCCAGCTGGAGACGTTCCTGCGCTATCATTTCGAGTGTGGACTGTCCAAGCGGCTGCTGAAGCCAGAAGAGCTGTTTGCGCCTGAGTCGCTGGAGTCTTTCAAAATCTGACAGCCACGTCATGGCGACGAAGGCCGCCATCTACGGCAGGCCGCCAGCTCGCTGCCTGACGTGGGTCCCGGAGATACCGGGATGACGCAAAGCGCAAACACCAACAAACAAAAACGCCGCGGATT
>CANJPM010000006.1 GCA_947476075.1 Beijerinckiaceae bacterium | reverse complement strand
TGGTCCCACAGAATGACGTGGTCGCGATTGAGTTGATGGAATCGTTCGCTGTGCAAGCTATGGTCTGGCAATATGCGCTTGACTTGGATCCGCTGAAAGTGAATCGCGGCGGAGGTGCCATGGCACGCGGACATCCCATCGGTGCGTCTGGCGCCATACTGGCCGTTCGTCTTTTCCACGAGCTGAGATACGAGCCTGAAGGCAGCTTTGGACTTGCAGCGATCGCTGCAGCTGGCGGCCTTGGAAGCGCTGCGCTCTTTGAGCGGACATAGAGCGCAAGCGCGGGGTCCTGAAATGCGCTCAGGAGCCCCGCTCAGATTTGCGCTAGTTCAAGCGCGCCATTTGAAGGGTCGCCACGCCCGAGCCGATCATGCCCAGCGCTGCAGCGGCTCCACGAGAAACGTCGAGCCCCCTACCCTTGATGAAAGGTCCACGATCATTGACGCGAACTGTGACCGAGCGTCCGGTTGAATGATTAACAAGACGCAGCATTGTTCCAAACGGCAATGATCTATGTGCCGCCGTGAGGCCGTTGGGATTAAATCTTTCTCCAGACGCAGTCTTTGAGCCATGATAATAAAATGACGCTTTTACCGCGGCTCCTTCGATCGGAGCAGCGGCCCGTGCAGAATGGACGCTTAGTCCGAAGATGAAACCAGAAGCTGCAATGAGGATAGTTTTTTTCAATGTGCAAACCCTTCGCTATTGACGATGGGACGCGAAGTAACGGGCAAATGTGGCTCAATATTGTAGGCAATAAGATAAAAACGTCCCCAAGATCCCAATTGCGCATCGGACCCTGGGGACTTTCATCGCCTTGTGACGATGGTCAGACGTCGAGGTTGGCCACACTTAACGCGTTGTCCTGAATGAATTCGCGACGTGGCTCAACGACGTCGCCCATCAGCTTCACAAAGATGTCGTCAGTCTCTGCGACATCCTTGATGCGCACCTGCAGCAACGACCGGACGTTGCGATCCAGCGTCGTTTCCCAAAGCTGCTCCGGGTTCATCTCGCCCAAGCCTTTGTAACGCTGGATCTGCGTGATGCCTTTCTGGCCTGCCGCCATCACGGCGTCGAGCAATTCGACAAAGCCCGCGACAGCCAGTTCGTCGCCGCGACGTACAAAAAACGCGCTGGCGGAGAACACTTCGTGCATAGGCGCCGAATGCTCGTCGAGCTTGCGGGCTTCCGCTGACGCCAGCAGGCCTTGGTCCAGAACATGCGATTGACGCACTCCGCGCACTTCGCGCGAAAACACAAAGCCGTTGTTGTCGACGCGCCCGTCCCATCCGCGCTCGGTCTCTTCCGAAAGCGCATCAAGCCTACGGGCGATTTCCACCGCCAGCCTTTGCGCCTCGGCTTCTCCAAGCGTCGCGACTGGTTTCATCGCGCCCGCGATGGTGGCTTGCTCGATCACGGAACGGTCATAGCGGGAATGCAATTGCTGCATTACCTGTCGAAGCAGCCGCGTCTCGTCTAGTAGAACGCGCAGATCGGATGCGGCTCTTGTCTCGCCAGTCGACAGACGCAGGACGGCGCCATCAAGCCCGTTGTTGATGAGATAGTCTTCGCGCGCGCGTTCGTCTTTGAGATATTGCTCGGACTGGCCGCGTTTGACTTTGTAGAGCGGTGGCTGGGCAATGTAGATATGTCCGCGCTCAATCAGCGCGGGCATTTGACGGAAGAAGAACGTCAGCAGCAGCGTTCGAATGTGCGAGCCGTCCACGTCGGCGTCAGTCATGATGATGATCTTGTGGTAACGCAGCTTGTCGGGGTTGAAATCGTCCCGACCAATACCCGTGCCAAGCGCCGTAATCAGCGTTCCGATTTCCTGCGACGATAACATCTTGTCGAAACGCGCACGCTCTACGTTCAGGATCTTGCCGCGCAAAGGCAGAACAGCCTGATATTCGCGATTGCGTCCCTGCTTGGCCGAACCGCCGGCAGAATCGCCCTCGACGATGAACATTTCAGCTTTGGCGGGGTCGCGCTCCTGACAATCGGCGAGCTTGCCAGGCAGATTGGCGACGTCCAGCGCGCCCTTGCGGCGGGTAAGCTCACGGGCCTTACGCGCAGCTTCGCGTGCGTGAGCCGCCTCGATGACCTTGGTCACGACGATGCGCGCTTCGTGCGGATGCTCCTCGAACCATTGTCCGAGCGTTTCATTCACGAGATTTTCGACGACCGGTCGAACCTCGGAGGAAACCAGCTTGTCCTTGGTCTGCGACGAAAACTTCGGATCAGGCACTTTGACCGAAAGCACGCAGGAGAGGCCTTCACGGCAATCATCGCCGGTGAGATCCACTTTTTCGCGCTTGGAAAGGCCCGATTTCTCGCAATAACTTGTCACCTGACGCGTCAGCGCCGAACGAAAGCCCGCCAAATGGGTGCCGCCGTCGCGCTGGGGAATGTTGTTTGTGAACGCCAGCACGCTCTCGTGGAAGCTGTCATTCCACCACAAGGCGACTTCTACTGTGATGCGGTCGCGTTCACCGCCGATGAGAATAGGCGCTGTAATGAGCGGATGTTTTGCGCGATCGATATAGCGCACGAAAGCTTCGAGGCCGCCCTCGTAGAAGAGCTCCTCGACCTTCTGCTCGGCGTGACGCGAATCGGTCAGAATGATTCGTACGCCAGAATTCAGGAACGCCAATTCCCTGAGCCGGTGCTCGATCGTCTTGTAATCGAATTCCACCATCGTGAACGTCTGCAACGACGGCAGGAAAGTCACTTCCGTCCCGCGCTTGGGCTTGCCGTCAATGAGAGGCGCTGGACCAACGACGACGAGCGGAGCGACAACGTCGCCGTGCGCGAATTCCAGGAAGTGCTCCTTCCCGTCACGCCAAATCCGCAGTTTCAGCCATTGCGACAGCGCGTTGACGACGGAGACGCCTACGCCATGCAGGCCGCCGGAGACTTTGTAGGAGTTCTGGTCGAATTTCCCGCCCGCATGCAGCTGGGTCATGATGACCTCAGCAGCTGAAACACCTTCCTCCGAGTGGATGTCGGTTGGAATGCCGCGGCCGTTATCTGTGACGGTGACTGACCCGTCAGCATTCATCGTGACTGTCACATGGGTGGCGTGACCAGCCAACGCTTCGTCGATAGCGTTGTCGACCACCTCGTAGACCATGTGATGCAAGCCGGAGCCGTCATCTGTGTCGCCGATATACATTCCGGGACGTTTGCGGACAGCATCGAGTCCGCGCAAAACCTTGATGGATTCTGCGCCGTAGCTGCTGGGGTCATAGGGCTCGTCGGCAGGCGCTGTGGGTTCGGCCATGTGGCGCAAAGCTCTCGAAGGGCTTGAGAAAGATTGTCGTTTGAAAGTACGAATCGGACTATGCAATTTACCCTGAATCGCCCCGGGAATGCAGCTAAAACCACCCCTTAAGACTAACTCAGAGCGCCTTTTCTGGTTCGTTAAGAATATCTTTTAATTTCATACACTTGAAGCATTTTCGTGCCGGCGTTGAAGTGCGGTTCGGTTACTTCAGGTCAAGGGCCCGTAAGTTGCCGCTAAATGCGGGCCGCTCCGCCGGACGTGATTTGCAACAAAATCGAGCGCCTCGACAGGTCTGTGAACGCTAGCGGATCCGCTCCACTCATCCAGACTTGCCCTCCCAGAGTGTCCAGAAGCTGGAAAAGCGCACTGCGTCGCTTGGAATCAAAGTGGGCGGCAACCTCGTCGAGCAGGGTCAAGGGCGCTATTCCACTCATCATTTTAACTAGGCGAGCATGGGCGAGAACCAATCCCACCAACAGCGCTTTTTGTTCTCCAGTTGAACATTGAGCCGCCGCTATCCCTTTTGGGCCGTGTTTGACGTGAAGGCCTGTTGATTGCGGCCCTACAAGAGTTCGTCCTGCAGCCGCGTCGCGCCGACGATTATCGCGCAAAAGCCGCCGATATGCGTCCTCGGCCTCAAGTGCGGGATGTTCCTGCACCATGCGGACAAGGTCGCCCTCCAAACTTATCTCAGCCCATGGAAAGGGCGACGATGCGTCCTGAGCCGCGAAGATAAGGGAACTGAGCCTCTCGATCGTTTCGCTTCGCGCCATCGTAACAGCAATGCTGACTTCGGCTACTTCCTGCTCTGCGGCGTCCAACCAAGCATAATCGCTTGGCCGCTCTTCCAATAGCCGATTGCGATTGCGCAGAGCTTTTTCGAGCGAACTAACCCTGTTGCCATGCTCAGGGTCAACAGCCAGAACCAACCTGTCAACGAAGCGGCGGCGCTCGCCCGGCGAGCCTGCGAACAAACCATCCATGCTGGGCGTCAACCAGACGACGCGCACATGTTCAGCTAGCGGCCTGACCGAGGCTGCGGGCGCACGGTTGAGGCGGAACTTGCGTCCGGGCCCCTCTGCGGGATCGATCCCCGTTCCCAGCTGGACTGGACCATAAGGTCCCATCAATTCAACGGACACTGCAAAGCCGCCGGCGCCGCCTTGTCGAGCGCAATCAGCAAAATCAGCGCGCCGTAATCCTCGTCCCGCCGTGAGAAGCGAGAGCGCCTCCAGCAAATTGGTTTTGCCAGCGCCATTCTCGCCGCAAAGGGCGACGACAGACGCCTCTTCGAGCTCGAGCTCCAGATTCGGATAAGAACGATAGTCGCTCAGTAGCAAGCGGCGCACCGCCGGAACGACCCTATTTCCCAAGCTTTGCGGCGATTCCAACATCTTTCAACCCTGACACAGAACGAAGTTTCCCTCAAAGGTCTTGCAGCTAGAAAGGGTGCAAAAGCGCTTCGGTTGCTGCCCACTTTCTGCCCACTCGGCGCGTGGGCAATTTTATGGTTGCGCCGCGTGTTGGGCAGGAGAAGATGTCGCGCACGCTTAGCTCAGCGTGGGGGAGAGGCAAAAAGGACACCTGTATGCGCGCAGAACAGCTGCTCGTCGACATCAGCGATTTCTGTCGCAAACTGGGCTTGGCGGAATCTACATTCGGACGCGCCGCCATAAACGACGGCAAGCTTGTTTCAAGATTGCGAAACGGTGGCCGGATCACCACTCATACGCTCGACAAGATCCACGCCTTCATGGCCAATTACGAGACGGACGAGCGCAGAACGACGGCTCTCACGCATCTTGCCGTTTCGCAGCCTGTTCCGATTTTGCAGGCGCCGACAAGCCCGTCGACCCCGCCGCGCAACGGCATAGACGCTCATCAAAATTTTCGCTTCTACGATAATCGCCAGAAATATCTTCTGTTCGTCAACACCTGCAGCGAAAAGTGGGAAGTCGCCAGCCGTATCTCGCAGGAGCTGAGCAATATTCATCCCCGTCCGCCCGCTTTGCGGGTCTTTGACGCCGGCGTTGGCGACGGCAGCGTTCTTGCCCGCGTGATGCGCGCAATGCATGATCGCCACCCAACAATGCCGTTCTACGTCGTGGGCAAAGAGATCAGTCTGGAAGACGTGCGTCTTGCTTTGCGCAAGATGGTCGACCGCTTTGTCGAGCACCCATCGACCTGCCTTGTCTTGACCAATTTGCAATACGCCAGCGCGCCCTGGCTCACTGTGAAATCCCTCAGCGCCGCTTCAAGCCTGCTTTGGCATGAAGTCAAGTTGTCTGGCGATACCGGCCATTCGTTCGAACGCCAGATCACGGATCTGGAGCCCTTCCTGTCTCGCAACTGGAATGCGCGCGTCAGCGATTCCGGGCATTCGGTTTACGAGCGCCCCGTTGTTCTCGTGGTCTATCGTGAAGACTACAAATTCCTTCTCGATCCCATCATCCCGCGTCAAGGCCAGACGCCCGCCAATTATGATCTGGTAATAGCGTCGCAACCTTATCGCGCCCGCGCCTCGATTGAATTCAAAGCCAAGCGGGTCTTGGCGCCCTTGGCTAAAGCACTCGGGCCGGGGGGAAGGCTGATAGGCATCCATTCCTGTGGGATTGATCCTGGCATGGAAATCATCAGGAAAGTTTGGCCCGATGACAGCCCCTTTGTCACCAACAACCGTCATGACATCCTAAAGCAAGTGAAGCACGAACTGGGCGCCAGCGCACGTGAGTTCAATTTCAATGCAAACTCCGATCTGAAGGCATTGTTTCGATATCATATGCACACATTGCCAAGCGAGGTTGCAGGCTCAATTGGCACCTCAACGTTGTTTGCCGCCTGGAATGCAGCCATCTATGTCGCTCAGGTAGAAGACGAGCGGCTGGCGCCGGTCGTGGCCAACAATCAATATCTCGAAGCCACCCAGCAGGTTCTCCACGAGCATGGCGGCCTGTGGTTTCAGGACGAATCGTTTGTCATCTCGCGTCGGCGCGATTAGCGAAGGGAGCGATCATGGCGACGATCTTGGCGATTGACGACGGCGCCGCGTCAATTGCGCAAATCCAGACGTTCATGCGCGGTTGCTCGATAGAGGCGACGCGTCCAACGCGCGAGGAGATAACAGCGCTGGGTGAAATCCTGCCCGCCAATTCATTGGTCTACCTCACCGCCATCCCGGGCAAGCCGATCGAGGAATTGGTGGGCTCGTCCATTGCCTTGCGGCAAGTTGGCCTCACGCCCGTGCCGCATCTTTCTGCTCGGCATTTCACCGATCTTGCCGCGGTCGGCAGGCTTCTGGGCGATCTCTCAAAGAGGGCAAGCGTCGACAAGATTATGCTGGTGGGAGGCGACATCCCCAAGCCCATGGGCGAGGTGCGCGACGTTCTGTCGTTGATAGAAACCGGAATCCTTGAAGAGCATGGCGTTCAACACGTCGGCCTGCCGGGCTTTCCCCAAGGTCACCCGCATTTGAGTGCGGATGAAATTGAAGCAAACTTATTGACAAAGCTCGCCGCACTTCAGCAACGGGGCATTGAAGGCGAAATCGTCACCCAGTTTTGTTTCGACGCAAAACCGATCGTCGGCTGGATAGACTGGCTACGCGCGCGCGGCGTTCACGCCCCCGTTCGCATCGGGCTTGCTGGGCCAACGAGCCTGCTCACATGGTTGAATTACGCCCGCAAATGCGGCGTCAAGGCATCGGCTGAAGCGCTGGCGACGCGAAGCGGGCTCGTGAAGCAAGCCTTCAAGGCGGTTGCTCCCGACCCATTGATACGATCCCTCGCCAAGGCCGCCGGAGAGGGCGCCATCGACGATGTGCGCGCCCATCTGTTTGCGTTTGGCGGACTTGTACAAACGGCCCAATGGGTCAAAGCCCCGCGCGAAGGTGCAGTGCGGCTGAATGCAGAGGGAGGGTTCGACCCCCTCCCGCGCTAGACGCGCATCGGCATCAGGACATAAAGCGCCGACGATCCGTCGCGATTTTGCACCAGCGTCGGCGAACCTGAATCAGCGAGTTTGAAAAGCGCTGTGTCGCTGTCGAGCTGGCTGGTGATGTCGAGGAGATATTTTGCGTTGAAGCCGATCTCCATGGGCGTGGAATCATAATCCACTTCCAGCTCTTCCGTCGCCGAACCCGAGTCGGGATTGGTGACCGAGAGCGTCAGCTTGCCATCGGCGAGAGCCAGCTTTACGGCGCGCCCGCGTTCCGAAGAAATTGTCGACACGCGATCAACGGCGCGCGCAAATGAATCGCGCTCCACAACAAGGCGCTTGTCGTTGCCCGACGGAATGACTCGCGCATAATCGGGGAACGTCCCGTCGATCAGCTTTGACGTCAATACGACATCGCCAAACGTAAAGCGCGCTTTGGTGGTCGATATTTCGATGGCGACGTCGCCGGCGCCGTCGTCGATCAGTTTCTGAACTTCCGTCACCGCCTTGCGCGGAACAATCACGCCCGGCATGCCCGCCGACCCTGCAGGCGCCGGCATCTCGACACGAGCGAGCCTGTGCCCGTCTGTGGCCACCGACCGCAACATGGTGTGGCCCTCGACTTCAATTGTGTGAACGAAAATACCGTTCAGATAATAGCGGGTCTCCTCGGTCGAGATTGCAAACTGGGTCTTCTCGATCAGCTTTTTGAGTTCAACCGCCGAAAGCGTGAACTTGTGCGACATGTCGCCCGCGGCTAAATCGGGAAAATCCGTCTCGGGCAATGATTGAAGCATGAAGCGCGAGCGCCCGGAGCGAAGGAGCAATTGGCCCGCGTCGCCCGTCATCTCAAGCGAAACCTGCGCGCCATCTGGCAGCTTGCGTACGATGTCATAGAGCGTGTGGGCGGGCAGCGTGGTCGACCCGCTCTGCGCAACGTCAGCTGGAACGCTCTCTGTGATTTCAAGATCAAGATCAGTCGCCTTGAGGAATAGAGACGATCCGTTTGCCTGGAGAAGCACGTTTGACAGGATCGGAATCGTGTTTCTGCGCTCAACGACCCGGTGAACATGGCCAAGTGATTTGAGGAGCGCCGCCCGCTCGAGTGTTACTTTCATAGTTCCGACCCGATCCTACTGATATCGCGCGCAGTCGCCCGGAGGGCCACCAAAGGGACGCAACTTTGGCAAGACCATGCCAATAGCGCAAGTCTCCCAGCGAAAACGACCCGAAGCGAACGACGAAATCCCCAGATATTCAATTTGCTGCGCAGGTGTCCGCCATCCTTGCTTGCTGACGTAACGGGCTCTTAAGTCGATACGTTTAGTGTAAGAATCGCTTGAGACGCACAAACGTCGTGTCTTGTGTGCGAGGTTTTATGTCCCGAAACGGGAAATCAAAGGAAATTCGGGTCTCGCCCGACGAGCGGATCGGCCCCACCCGGTCGAAACGCCGAAGTTTCTTTGCGCGGCTATTTGGAGGCTCAAACGCCAAAGGTGACGGCGGCGGTTCTCGAGCCGAAGGCGGTAGAGGAAGAAGGCGCAGGCGCTCATTCCTCCGTGGCCTTTTTTATTGGTGCTTTGTTCTGGGAATCTGGGGCTTTGTTGGCGTGGCTGGGCTTGTCGTCTGGCATGCGGGACAATTGCCGCCGATTGACCAATTGGCGGTCCCCAAACGCCCACCCAACATTGCGATCTTGGACATTGACGGCGTCCCCGTCGCCAACAGGGGCGACAGTGGCGGGCCTGCAATCAGGCTGGGAGATCTCCCAGCCTATGTCCCTCAAGCCTTCGTAGCAATTGAAGACCGACGTTTTTACGCCCATGGCGGCGTCGACGCAGTTGGGATTATGCGCGCTATATCCCGCAATCTTTCCGGCGGCGGCGGTATGCAGGGCGGCTCGACCATCACGCAGCAATTGGCGAAAAACCTTTTTCTGACGCAGGAGCGAACCATATCGCGGAAAATACAAGAGGCGATCCTAGCCCTTTGGCTTGAGCGTAAATATTCTAAGGACCGGATTCTCGAACTCTATCTGAACCGGGTCTATTTCGGCTCAGGCTCATACGGAATAGAAGCTGCGGCGCAGAAGTATTTTGGGCGCAGCGCCCGCCAGATCACGCTGTCTGAAGCCGCGACCTTGGCCGGCCTCATGGTCGCCCCGTCCCGCCTAGCTCCAAACAGAAATCCCAAGGGCGCCACGGAGCGGGCTGCGCTGGTCGTCGCCGCCATGACGCGCGAGGGTTATGTTACCGACAAAATGGCGTCGATGGCGTTAGCCAAACCAGCTGAAGCGGTTCGCGAAACAGGTTCAAGCTCCATCAATTACGCCGCCGACTACATTATGGACATCCTCGACGAGACGATCGGGGCGATTGAGGAGGACATTGTCGTCTCGACGACGCTGCGCACCGACATCCAGTCCGCCGCAGAAAAAGCGCTGGTGGGCGAACTGGAGCGCCGGGGCGCGCGCTTTGGCGTCTCCCAAGGCGCAGTTCTGGCGATGGATCCCGGTGGGCAGATTCGCGCGATAGTGGGCGGTCGGAATTATGCGGAAAGCCAGTTTAACCGCGCCATCGCAGCCAGACGACAGCCTGGCTCAGCCTTCAAGCCCTTCGTCTACGTCGCTGCGCTTGAGCGCGGACTCGATCCCGACACTGTTCGCGAGGATTCGCCCGTCAACGTGCGTGGTTGGAAACCTGAAAACTCGAACCGTGAATATCAAGGCGCCGTCACGCTCCAGCGAGCGCTGGCGCTGTCTTTAAACACAGTGGCGGTGCGCTTGGGGCTTGAGGTAGGACCAAAGACCGTTGCTGAGACAGCAAGGCGCATGGGTGTTCAATCGCCCCTGACCGATAATGCCACGATCGCGCTCGGCACGTCCGAGGTGACTTTGCTTGAGCTTGTTTCAGCTTATGCGCCGTTGGCCAACGGCGGCATCCGCATTCAGCCCCATGTGATCACCCAGGTGAAGACCGCTTCAGGCGCAGTTCTTTATCGTCGTAAGGGCGCGAGTTTCGGTAAGGTGCTTGAGCCGCGGATTGTAGCGATGATGAACGCAATGCTGCAAGAAACTTTCGTGACCGGCACTGCGGCCAGGGCTGACGCACGAGGGTTTGACGCTGCGGGAAAAACCGGTACGAGCCAAGATTATCGGGATGGATGGTTTGTTGGATATACGAGCCAAATGTTGACTGGCGTATGGCTTGGAAATGACGATTCTTCGCCCACAAAACGTGTGTCAGGCGCAAATCTGCCTGTCTCCATATGGTCCCAAACAATGCGCGAAGCTCATCGACTAGATCATCCTCCGCCGCTTCCATCCAATTGGCGAGACCCACAGCCGCAGCAACAGCCGTTGATTGGGGAAGCGTCGACAGCGCCAGCTAAGTCCCGCAACGCCCCGGTCATCAACACCGGACTCGCTGCACCCAAGTCCTCTCAGCAGTTAGGGGGCTCTTCACTTCAGGCGGGATCACATGGTCAAACTGCGCCTGCCATGAATTCTCGCGACCACAATTCTCGCGATCTCTTGCCACCAGCTAATCTGGGCGCCGCATCTGGCGACTATAAAGGGAGCCGGGGCGGATTGCTGGACCGGCTTTTTGGCGGATGACAGAGGCCTAATGGACGCTTACCATTTCGAGTTCCTGCTCCCAAGCGTTTGCTATTGCAACGTCTTTTGAGTCCGTCAGGAGGATTGGGGAGCCGTCTGCGCCTAGAAGCGCAAACAGGCGGAGGCCCGGCTTTAGGCCGTCAGCCTGCGGGAATAGCTGTGCCGCCTTCTCTGACAAGATCTGCTTCACATAGGCGACCGTTCCGTCCCCCAGATTGGCGAATTGCTCGGCGGTCAGGTTTGTGTGACGAGAGATTTTCTTCTTGTTTAACATGGTAGTCTCCTTGATTGCGGCTCCTTGAGCCCGCAAAGGCGTGCATGGAAATAGGCTAATCCCGCGCGGTAATCTGGATCTTCTGTACTACCCGCTCCGGCTCGGGCCGGGCAAGATCGACCGAAAGGAGACCATTGGTGAGGTCAGCGCCTTCCACCCGCATGCCCTCCGCCAACAGAAACGAGCGCTGAAACTGCCGCGCTGCAATGCCCCGATGCAAGAAAATCCGCTCTTTATCTTCGAACTGGCGGCCACGGATAAGGAGTTGCCGCTCCTCAAGCGTGATCTCCAATTGGTCCAAGGTAAATCCCGCCACGGCAAGCGTTATGCGCAAGCGCTCTGGATGCGCCAAATCTTTGGGCAAACGTTCAATGTTATAAGGTGGATATCCATCGGACGCTGATCGGGTTACGCGATCAAGCGCTCGTTCTATTTCGTCAAAGCCAAGTAGAAACGGCGAGTTCAAGTTTGGTGCGCGCGACATATAGCGAAGCCCTCAAAAGGCGCCTCGGGATGGGCCCATACAGCGGCCCTGTCCTAAATATGGCTATCATGCCATGACGTTCAAGAGGGCTGGATGATCGCATAATGCGCCGCTTGCTACTTGCGAGCCTCATGGCAAACTAGAACAATATGGAGGACTTGATGCACTATCATTCGCCCCATCGTGCTTGCTGGTTTCGTTTGATAGCAGCGGGATCAGCTATACTTTTCTTGGTCTTTGCTATGACTATTCCCTCAACGGCGAAGGATGGTCCTGTAGAAGTTGACGTTGAGCTCGTTTTGGCCGTCGATATTTCCTATTCCATGGACCCCGAAGAGCAACGACTTCAGAGAGAAGGGTATGCTCAAGCCTTTCTCTCTCCCAGCTTCCTCGCCGCCGTCAAGAACGGCGCTTATGGGAGAATAGCCGTCGTGTACCTGCAATGGGCGTCTCAAACAGATCAGGATGTTCTGCTGCCTTGGACTCTGATCGATGGCGCCGACAGCGCACGCAGCGTCGCAGATAAATTGTCCGGAGCCCCATATCGCCGAGCTCAGCGCACGTCTATCTCCGGCGCTATCGACAGCGCCATGAAATTGTTCGAGGGCAATGGTTTTCATGGGATGCGTCGTGTCATCGACGTGTCCGGAGACGGCACTAACAATAGTGGTCGACCCGTGACGATCGCACGCGATGAGGCAATCAAGCATGGCGTAACCATCAATGGCCTGCCGCTTCTGTTGCGTCCCTCGTCATGGGGTTTCGGAGACATATCCAATCTTGATGTTTATTACGAAGATTGTGTCATCGGTGGAGTCGGAGCCTTTTCGATTCCGATTCGCGAACCCTCGCAGTTTTCCGAAGCCACGCGCACAAAGCTCGTTCTGGAGATAGCTCTTGCGCCAGTCGTGAAGCCATGGAACGAGGGCGCTAAGGTAACGCTCGTCCAGAGACGTGAACCCCGTGTGGATTGCATGGTCGGCGAATCCCTCTGGCGCAACCGCTGGGGCAATTGATCTGATGGTGCATGGATGTTTGCTGCGTAGCCTTTGGGCCGCCACGTTTTTCATCGCTTGCTGCCAAAGCCTAAGCGCTCAGGTTGAAGCGATCCGGCAGTCGCCGATTATTTCGGGTTGGGCGCGCGCCCTTCCCGTTCTGGCGCGGAATGGCATGGTCGCCAGCCAGGAGGCGCGCGCATCCCGCATCGGCGTCGATATTCTTGAACGCGGCGGAAATGCTGTCGATGCGGCGGTGGCGGTTGGCTTTGCATTGGCTGTTACGCTGCCAAGAGCGGGAAATCTTGGTGGCGGCGGCTTCATGCTCGTTCATCTGGCGGCGCTAAAGAAAACGATCGCTATCGATTATCGCGAGACTGCACCTTTCGATACGCCCCACGACGTGTTTCTGGACGAGGGCGGCCGTTTTGTGCCTGAGCGCTCTCAGTCAACGGGACTCGGCGTCGGCGTGCCGGGCACGGTGGCGGGATTGGCGCATGCCCATGCAAAATATGGATCGGGTCGGTTCTCGCTCTCGCAACTCATCGCGCCTGCTATTACGCTCGCGCGGGATGGATTTATCGTCGACGACGACCTTGCCGATTCTCTTCCGCAGGCTTTGGAGCGCCTTGGCCGCTACCCTTCCACGCGGGCTGTTTTCTTTCGTAACGAAACTGAGACGAAGCAGCGGGGCGATCAGCTTCTGCAACTGGATCTTGCCGAATCGCTCTCTCAGATAGCGCAGCAGGGACCGCAAGCGTTTTATGACGGTGGTGTTGGCAGCCGGGTGGTGGCTGCCGTTCGCGCCGCTGGTGGCCGCATGACGCTTGAGGATCTCAAATCCTATCGCGCCATAGAGCGCGAGCCGTTGCGCGGTTCATTCCGGGGCAGGGAGGTGGTAGCAATGCCCCCGCCATCCTCAGGAGGCGCCCACGTGATTCAATTGCTAAATATACTTGAAGCTTATCCACTGGCATCTCTTGGTCACAACAGCGCGCAGACGATTCATTTGATGGCTGAGGCGATGAAGCGCGCTTACGCCGACAGGGCGGAGTTTCTTGGTGACCCTGATTTCGTCGTTGTTCCTTTGCGTGGTCTGACGTCCAAGGCCTATGCGGCGCAAGTTCGCGGCGAGCTTTCGTCCGATCGCGCCCGGCCTTCAGCTGATATACGCCACGGCGAGCCACTGGCCTATGAGAGCGACCAGACGACCCATTATTCCATCGTGGATAAGGACGGTAACGCCGTCTCCAATACTTATACTTTGAACTTCTCCTATGGCCTTGGCCTTGTCGCGCCGGGCACGGGTATTCTCCTCAACAATGAGCTCGATGATTTTGCCGCCCGCGAGGGCGCATCAAACGCCTATGGCATGCTGGGTGGCGAGGCGAACGCCCCTGCGTCGCGCAAGCGGCCTCTCTCCTCGATGAGCCCTACTATTCTGCTGCGTGACGGCGAGGTCGAGCTTGTTACCGGCTCCCCTGGCGGCTCCCGCATTATCACGATTGTTTTGCAAACGATCCTCGATGTCGTCGAGCACGGTATGAACGTGGCGGAAGCCGCAGCCAGCGTGCGCGTTCATCATCAATGGCAGCCAGATGAATTGCGTATTGAGCGTGGCTTGTCGCTGGATACGATTCGCCTGCTGCAAGCCAAAGGCCATAGCGTGCGCGTAGCCCCCACAATAGGCTCGGTACAATCGATCAGCCGCTCTGGAGCATGGTTGATGGGCGCCAGTGATCCAAGACAACGCGGTGCGGCGACGCTCGGTCACTAGAACCAGGGCAGGCCTTCAACTGGCGGTTTCAGCCGCAAATGCTGCGCAACGCTGGCGCCAATGTCGGCAAAGCTCGAGCGCGTTCCGACAGAGCCGCTGCGCCCGCCCGGCGTATAAGCTAAAATGGGAATGTTCTCGCGTGTATGATCTGTCCCCCGCCATGTGGGGTCATTTCCGTGGTCGGCGGTTACGACGCATAAGTCGCCTTCCCGGATAAGCGGGATTAAGTCGGCGAATCGCTTGTCGAGAGCTTCAAGTGCGCAGGCATAACCGACGATATCTCTGCGATGACCATATTCGGTATCGAGATCAACCAGATTAGCGAACATCAGGCCGCCATCGGCTAGATCGCCGTAGTTTTCTACGATCTGATCGAAATGACTCATATCGCTTGGCGCTTTCAATTCATGACCCGTGTTCCTGTGGCTGAAAATATCGCCGATCTTGCCAATCGTGATCACCGCACGTGAATCATCAAATGCGCAATCCAGGAGATTGCCTGCCGGCGCCGGCATGGTGAAATCCTTTCGTTCAGGCGTTCGCTGGAAATTTGTTCGAGCGCTTCCAATGAAAGGCCTTGCGATTACGCGTCCAATATTGAGCGCATCAACAAGGCGCCGAACGCTGCGGCAAAGATCATAAAGGCGCTCAAGCCCGAAGCTCTCCTCGTGCGCTGCAATCTGAAGTACTGAATCGCTCGACGTATACAAGATAGGCTTGCCTGTCTTCAGGTGCTCTTCTCCAAACAGGGTGAGCGCTTCGATGCCCGCTGAATGACAATCTCCAAGAATTCCAGGTATTCCCGTTTCCTTAATAATGGCGGCTATGAGCTCAGACGGGAAAGCGGGATCGTTAGGCCTGAACAGTCCAAAGCGAGTTGTCAAAGGCGCGCCTGCAATTTCCCAATGTCCAGACGGCGTGTCTTTTCCATACGAACGTTCACTTGCGGCGCCAAAATGAACGCCTTCCAGAACTCCGCCTTCCAGTCCTGAAGGTATTTCGCCGGTGGAGATTTGCGCCGCAAGACCAAGGCCGAGAGAGGTTAAATTTGGCAGGCGCAATGGCCCGCTGCGACGTTCGTTGTCAGCTTCGCCGCGCGCGCAAGCGCACGCCACATGTCCAAGCGTGTCAGCTCCTTTGTCGCCGAACTCTTCAGCATCGGGAGCGCCGCCGCAGCCAAGCGAATCTAGAACGATGATGAGCGCCCGTGGCATTATTGACTGACAGTCCCGGTTACATCCGCCTCAATATTGAACGCAGCGGCGAACAGAGCGCGCGTGTATTCGTTGCGCGGCGCAGTGAACACATCGGCTGCGATCCCTTGCTCCACCACGCGACCCTGCCGCATCACGATGATGTCGGACGCCAAAGCGCGAACAACTTTCAGATCATGGCTTATAAACATATAAGCAAGCTTTTTCTTCTGCTGGAGATTGCGCAATAAATCGACTATCTGCGCCTGCACTGACATGTCGAGTGCAGACGTTGGCTCATCGAGAACGATGAACTTTGGCTCCAGCGCCATGGCGCGTGCAATCGCGATGCGCTGGCGCTGACCACCGGAAAATTCATGCGGGTATCTGTCCATGGCTGCAGGATCGAGCCCGGTGTCGATCAGCGCCTGTGCTACTATCTCCCGACGTTCATAATAGCTCAGCAATGGCTTCTGCACTTCAAGCCCTTCCGCTATGATCTCGGCGATAGACATGCGCGGCGATAATGAACCGAACGGATCCTGAAACACGATCTGCATGTTTCGCCGCAACGGCCGCATGGCGTTCGAATCTAGTCCCTCTATCGCATGGCCCATGAAAACGATTGGCCCTTGCGAGCGAATGAGCCGCAACAAGGCGAGTCCGAGCGTTGTCTTGCCTGAGCCTGATTCTCCCACAACGCCCAGCGTCTGTCCCTCGCGTACGTTGATCGACACGCCGTCCACCGCCTTGATGTGCCCAATGGTGTGACGGAAAAATCCGCGTTTGATAGGAAACCAGACCCTAACGTCCTTGGCTGATATGATAGTCTGCGCCATGGGATCGGATCTTGGAGCCTGACCCTTGGGCTCTGCGGCCAGCAGAGTCTTTGTGTAGGCGTGCTGAGGATTTGAAAAGACATTCTCCACAGGTCCCGCCTCAACGATGCGCCCTTTTTGCATCACGCAAACATCGTCGGCGATTTTGCGGACGATGCCAAGATCATGGGTTATGAACAGCATCGCCATGCCAATGCGGCTTTGAAGATCCTTGAGCAATTTCAGAATTTGTGCCTGCACAGTCACGTCGAGCGCGGTGGTCGGCTCGTCGGCTATCAGCAAAGCAGGTCTGTTGGCCAAAGCCATCGCAATCATCACTCGCTGACGTTGTCCACCCGATAGCTGATGAGGATAGGCGTTGAGCCGGGAGGCGGGATCAGGAATGCCGACTTCGTCGAGTAGCTCTATCACGCGTTCACGAATTCGTTGCGAGTTGCGCAGGCCATGCAGCTCAAGGATTTCGCTGATCTGCTGCAAGATGGTGTGCAGCGGATTGAGCGAACTCATCGGTTCCTGAAAAACCATCGTAATTTGATTGCCGCGCACGTTGCGCAATGCGGGCTCTTGTGCGCGGAGCAGGTCCGCTCCGTTGAAGACCACCTCGCCTGAAGGATAACTGGCCGACGTCGCGCCAAGCAACCGCACGATCGAAAGCGCCGTAACCGATTTTCCGGAACCCGATTCGCCGACGAGCGCAAGCGTTCTTCCTTTTGCGAGCGAGAATGAGACGCGATCGACCGCCAGATGATCAGCGCCGCCTTGCCGAAACGAGACCGACAGATTGCGCACTTCCAGGAGCGGTGTTTGAGTCAGAGGAGCTTGCGCCATCAGGCAAAGGTCTTTCTTGGATCAAACGCGTCACGCACGGCCTCGCCGATGAAGATCAGCAACGAGAGCATCAGGGCGATGATAGTAAAACCGGTCAGCCCCAGCCATGGCGCCTGTAAATGAGATTTGCCTTGCAGAAGAAGCTCGCCAAGCGAGGGTGAGCCCGGGGGCAGACCAAATCCGAGGAAATCGAGCGAGGTGAGCGTCGTGATTGAGGCGTTGAGCACGAACGGCAGGAAGGTCAGCGTCGCCACCATGGCGTTTGGTAAAAGGTGACGGAACATGATCTTGCGATTGGACAGTCCAAGTGCGCGCGCAGCGTTCACATATTCAAAATTTCGTGCGCGCAAGAATTCGGCGCGAACAACGTGAACCAGCGACACCCACGAGAACAAGAGCAGGATGCCCAGCAGCACGAAGAAGCTCGGCGTGATGACGGACGATACGATGATGAGGAGATAAAGATGCGGCAGCGACGACCATATCTCAATGAAGCGCTGGAAAATTAAATCCGTCCATCCCCCGAAATAACCCTGCGCCGCACCCGCTAGCACGCCAATAACGGACGATATTGCGGCTAGAATCAGCCCGAACAGAACCGAAATACGAAACCCGTAGATCAGACGCGCCAGAACGTCGCGGCCCTCGTCGTCAGTACCAAGCCAGTTCCATTCAATATCGCGACAGGTTCCGTTCGCGACGCCTTGCTTTGACGCTATGGGCGCGCACTTTTCGTCCGTGACCATCCATGTTGGCGCAGAAGGTGCTGCATTGGGCAGATCATATTGGTGCGTTCGGTAAGAGAAACGCACCGGTGGCCAAACCATCCAGCCGTTGGCTTCAATCTCAGATGCGATCAGGGGGTCTCGGTAATCGGTTTGCGCGAGAAAGCCGCCGAACTTTTCCTCTGGATAGGACTTGAAAACAGGTGCCAGAAGCTCACCCTTGTAATAGGCGATGATAGGCTTGTCGTTTGCGATAAATTCTGCAAACAGCGACAGCATGAACAGGGTCAGAAAGATCCAGAAAGAATAATAGCCACGCCTGTTGGCGCGAAAATTAGCGAGTCGCCTCTGGTTGACAGGCGACAGGGCGATGGCTCCTGCGCTCGGTAGCGTCGGCGCAAGTTGCTGCTTTTGATTAATTTTCTTCTGCATCCTCACCTCATGTCTCCCGCGTTTCAAAATCAATACGCGGATCAATCCATGTGTAGGTGAGATCGGAGAGCAGGTTCACAACCAGACCCAGCAACGAGAAAATATAGAGTGTGGCGAAAACCACCGGGTAGTCGCGATTGATGATCGATTCAAACGACAGCAGGCCAAGACCATCGAGCGAGAAAATGTTTTCGATTAGCAGTGAGCCGGTGAAAAATGCATGGATGAAGGCTCCGGGAAAGCCCGCGATCACGATCAGCATGGCATTGCGAAACACATGTCCGTAAAGCACCTGGCTTTCGGTCAGCCCCTTCATGCGCGCCGTTTGCACGTATTGTTTGCGGATTTCGTCCAGAAAAGAATTCTTGGTCAGGAAGGTGGAGGTCGCAAACGCGCCGATCGCCATCGCTGTCACCGGCAAAACAATATGCCAGAGATAATCGTTGATCTTGCCCAGCGTCGAAAGCTCCGACCAATTCTCGGACGTTAACCCCCGCAGCGGAAAAATCTGCCAGAATGAGCCGCCGGCTAACACGACCACCAGCAACACTGCAAACAGAAAGCTCGGGATGGCGTAGCCGACGATCACGACAGCCGACGTCCATGTGTCGAACGGCGTGCCATCGCGTACCGCTTTTCGTATTCCAAGCGGGATCGAGATTCCATAAGACAGTATCGTCATCCAGAGCCCCAGTGTGATAGAAACCGGGAGCTTTTCCTTGATGAGTTGCAGCACGGGCGTATCGCGAAAGAAGCTCTTGCCAAAATCAAAGACGATATAATCCCCCACCATCTTGATGAAGCGCTCATGCGCCGGTTTGTCGAAGCCGAACTGCTTGTTCAATTCTTCGACAAGCTTTTGATCGAGGCCCTGAGCCCCCCGATAGCCTGTGTCTGAGGCCTGCATTTGCGCTGAGCCCACATCTGCGCCGCCGCCGCTGAAACGGCCGGTGGCGCCAGAATCCATGCCTTGCAATTGCGCCATGATCCGCTCGACCGGACCGCCAGGCGCGAACTGGATGATGGCGAACGAGATCAGCAGAATCCCGAGCAGCGTCGGAATCATCAACAGCAAGCGGCGTGAGATGTAGGCAAACATTATCGGGCGATACCTTCAGGAAAAATGTGGCCTAACCAGGCTGTCCGTATTTGCGCGCCTGCTCTTCGTCCCACCACCATAAATCCGGGGCGCCAGTTCCATATTTTGGCGTCTTTTGAGGTCTGCCAAAGACGCTCCAATGGGCGACCAGAGCCTTGTCCTTGTACCACATCGGAACCCAATAGCGACCTGCCCGCAATACTCGGTCGAGTGCGCGAGCAGCTGTCGTCAGCTCTTCGCGCGTGGCCGCCACTGCAATACGGTCGACCAGCGCGTCAATGGCTGGATCGGCGATCCCGCCAAGGTTGCGCGAGCCCGGCGTTCTGGCTGCTTGCGTGGAATAGACGTTGCGTAAGCCTTCTCCGGGCGTAGTAGATCCGCCCAGGGCAGACGAGACGATGTCAAAGTCGAAACTGTCGATCCGGCGCTTGTATTGCGCTGCGTCAACCTGACGAAAGGTAGATTCGATCCCCAGCCGTCGCAGATTTGCCTGAAATGGTTCAGTATGCGGCTTGAGCGCGCCCGACGAATCAAGAAACTCAACATCGAAAGGCTGTCCATCAGGCAACAACATGCGGGAGCCCGAACGCTTGCACCCGGCAGCCAGCAAGAGATCGTTGGCGCGTCGCAGCATCGCGCGGTCCGAGCCCGAACCGTCGGAGACTGGCGGAACCCACGGCTCTGCGAAAACCTCTGCAGACAGATGCTGACGAAACGGCTCCAGCAATGTCAGCTCCGCGGGGCTTGGTGCGTCAACGGCCTTCATGTCAGAATCTTCAAAATATGACGTTAGCCGTTGATAGGCCGAATACATGATGTTCTTGTTGGTCCATTCAAAATCGAACGCATGTGCAAATGCTTCACGAATACGCGGGTCGGAAAACTTTGAGCGCCGCATATTGAAGATCCAGCCTTGGGTGCCGACAGCGGAGCCGCTAGGGAGCTCTATTTTCTGCACACGTCCGTCGCGCATGGCTGGAAAATCATAGCCAGTTGCCCAGAAGCGGGCGGTATATTCCTCATGGAAATTGAGTTGACCCGATTTGAAACCTTCAAATGCGATCTGCCGGTTGCGGTAATACTCATATCGAATCCGGTCAAAATTATTCTGGCCGATGTTTACGGCAAGCCTTGCGCCCCAATAATGTTCCACCCGCTCAAACTCAATGAAGCGTCCTTGCTCAAAACGTGCGACGCGATAGGCGCCAGATCCCAGAGGCGCCTCCAGGGTTGAGGCTTCGAAGTCGCGTCCATTCCACCATGTGCGCGAAAACACTGGCAGGCCAGACACGAACAAATGAACGTCGCGCCCGCGCTCAGGCGCAAAGCGCACGACGAGGATTTCCTCGCCCTCGGTCTCGACCGCAGCAAGGTCGCGCAGCAGCATGCGATATAGCGGATGACCTTTTTCCTTAAGCGTCTGGAACGAAAAAACGCAATCGGCCGAAGTGACTTTTGAGCCGTCATGAAAACGCGCTTCAGGTCGCAATAAGAAACGATAGGTGAGTTTATCAGATGAAACGCGGACGGCGCGCGCAAGCAATCCGTAGACCGAGCCAGGCTCATCCGCGTTCCCGGTCATCAGGCTGTCGAACGTGCCTTGCATGCCGGCGGCGCCATCGCCCCTGAATGCGAACACATTCAGCGTGTCGAAAGTCTCAAAGTTCTGATTGCCGAGCGCTCCCTTGATCTGAAGGCGTAGCGTGCCGCCTTTCGGCGCTGTGGGGTTCACGTAAGAAAAATGCGGAAAATCAGGCGGCAACGCGAGTTCTCCGAAAGTGGAGAGCCCATGAAGCTCCACTTCTGCGGCAGCGCCTTGCAAACCAGCCTGCGCAGCAACGAAGCTTGGCGCGCCAAATGCGGCGGCGCTGGTAGCCGCAAGCCCCAATTGCATCGCCTTGCGGCGGGAAATATTCATGAAGCGGCGATCCCCGAGAAACAGAACGGATGATTCGGTTCGATTATGTCGGTTTTTCGAGCCCGTGCCAGCAGGGTCTTTGCTGACGCAGACACTCGGCGCTTTAAATGAATGAGGCCGGCCCAGGGGCCGGCCTCATTCAATTCATACAAAGCCGCTAATACGCCGCTTACTTGGCGGGAATGGGAGCCGGGCTGGCGGAGAGGGACCTTAAGTAAGCCAGGATGTCGCCGCGACGACCGTCGTTCTTCTCGCCGGCGTAGGCCATCTTGGTATTGCTGGCGTAGCCTTTGGGGTTGGTGATGAATGAGTTCAGAGTTTCAAACGCCCATTGCTTGTCAGACTTCGATTTTTCCTGCAACGAGCTCGAATACGAGAAACCAGCTGCCGAAGCAATTGGACGGTTGACCACGTCATAGAGCGTGGGCCCCTGCTTGGCGGCGGCGCCCTGCTCGAAGTTATGACAAGCGCCGCAAGCAGCTTTTGCCGTGGCAGCGCCCTTGGCTGGATCGGCTTTGGCCAGAAGTTCAGCGACCGGCACAGCCGAAGCAGCCGCAGGCGCCGCAGCCGACGCCACTTCTGCGGACGGCAGGTCGTAGCCAGCCGTCTTGGGTTTCTGGGGATGGAAAATAGAGCTGGAGAAAATGCTCAGTCCCATCAGGAACAGGAGAGCGCCAAGCACGGCCCCCGCGATTTTGTTAAATTCAAACGAATCCATCATGCTTAGAAGACTCCGCCTGATATCGGCTCGGAATGCGCTACGCGAACGGCTCCCGGAGGGGAGCCACAAGTAGCAAGTCGACTGGTTGGATACAGGGATTGCGCCCCGCTTGGCAACACGTAATAAGCTTCTTCAGCTTGCTACTTTTTGCCGCTTGGCTAGCCAAGGCGCTTGGGAGAGCCCGCAACGCCTGCTGGCGTCGCGCGCCCGCGCCCGATACAGAACGCAAATTCAAAACTGGAGTTGGGATCATGGCTGGCGGATCTGGCAAGAAGGTCATCGCCTATCAAGGTGAAGCAGGCGCGAATTCTCACCTCGCCTGCCGGGCCGTCTATCCCGGCTGGGAGCCGCTCGCTTGTCCAACGTTTGAGGACGCCTTTGCGGCGATCGCTGACGGCACCGCCGAACTTGGCATGATCCCGATCGAGAATTCCATCGCCGGTCGCGTCGCCGACATTCATCATTTTCTGCCCGGCTCAGGGCTAAACATTATTGGCGAATTCTTCCTTCCCATCCATTTCCAGTTGATGGCGGTTAGGGGCGCCTCGATTGAGGGGCTGAAGTCGGTCCATAGCCATATTCATGCGTTGGGCCAATGCCGCAAGATTACCCGCAAGCTGGGTTTGACCCCGATCACCGCCGGGGACACGGCTGGCGCCGCGCGAGAAATCTCAGAATCGCCTGATTTGACCCAGGCTGCTTTGGCTCCCGAGCTGGCGGCGGAAATCTACGGCCTCGATATCTTGATGCGCAATGTCGAGGACGAACAGCATAACACCACCCGCTTTATCGTTCTGTCGCGGAGCGCCGACTGGGCGCCCGCAGGCGAGGGGCCCACTGTAACCACGTTCGTATTCAGAGTGCGCAACGTCCCGGCAGCCCTCTACAAGGCACTGGGCGGGTTCGCCACCAATGGCGTCAATATGACGAAGATCGAGAGTTATATGGTCGAGGGCGAGTTTTCGGCGACCATGTTCCTTGCCGACGTGGATGGACATCCCAACGACCCCGCTTTGAAGCGCGCTCTGGAAGAGCTGGAGTTCTTTTCAAGGGAGGTGCGTATCGTGGGCGTATATCCCGCCCACGAATTTAGGCTGATTCATGCAAAAGCCGACTAGCGCGAATGTAAACTCACAACCTGACACCAGATTTTGGTGTCAGGTTCGTTACTTGGCCGGGCTGACGACAGTCTGCCGGTAGACGAGCGCAGCGCCGGCCCAGGCGAGGACGAACAAAGCGACAATCAGGAACCCGAGCACGTCGAAGCGCTCGCGTACTGCTACAAGAAGATCCCACGCGCCGCCGGTCAGGTGAAGTTTCTCCGCGACAAGGCTCATTGCCTGAATGGCGCCGATGACCAGCGCGACAAAGGCGGACATTGCGGTGACGGTCAGGTTGTAAAACAACTTCCGCTCAGGATCGACGTAAGCCCATTCATATGCGCCCAGCATCAAGGCCCCGTCGGTGGCGTCGGCAAGCGCCATGCCTGCGGCGAAGAGAGCAGGAAACACCATGACTGTAGCCAAAGACACTCCATCTGTGGCGGTGGCCGCGGTCATGGAGAAAAGACCGATGGCGGTCGCCGTGTCAAAGCCAAGGCCAAAAAGAAACCCGAGCGGATACATGTGCCAGCTCTTGGAAACCAGCGCGAACAGCGGGCGCAGGAACCGCGCCAGAAACCCGTGCTTGGCCATGATGGCCTCAACGTCTTCTTCGCGATATCTGTTTCCCCGCCTCGACGCTTGAAACGCGCGCCGGACGCCAAGGAACACAAACAGATTGAAGAGGCCTATCGTGAGGAGGAAGCCGGACGAGACCAATGTCCCGATCAGGCCGCCTATGTCCTTGAAATCTTCGAGCGAATCCTTGATCCCGGCGGCGAAAAAACCAATCAGCGCACAGGCGACTACCACAACGGTGGAATGGCCAAGTGCAAACCAGAGCCCCACAGACACCGGGCGCTCGCCCTGCTTCATCAGCTTGCGCGTGGCATTGTCGATGGCGGCTATATGGTCAGGGTCGACGGCGTGACGAAGACCCAACACCCAAGCAAGCAATGCGGCTCCAAGAAGCACCGGCTCATTGCTGAAAACGCTCCAGGCCCAACCCCATGCCAACACATTAACCAGCCCAAGGCAAAGGTAGAGTGAGATCAGGCGGCTACGAAGGCTAGCGTTTGGGGCAATAGCCAAGCCGGTCTGAAAACTCATGGAGCGCTCCCTGTGCGCCTTCTTCATACGAAAGCACCGTTTCTTCCTAACAAGTTTTAAGTTGTGCCCCTCCGACTGTCAATTCTGGTTTGCACTGAGGAAAATCAAAACTGCGGTGTCTTGCCGTCTACCCATGAGCGCATCAAGAGATGGGCGATGGCTATCGGCTGCGGCACGCCGAAACTATCTGGGTGGCAGCCCTCAAACATTGCCTTGAGCTCGTTGCGCGAAAACCAGCGGCAGTCCTCAAGTTCAGCCGCATCCATCTGAATCTCCTCAGACAGCGCTTCTGCGATGCAGCCAATCATGATGGATGAGGGAAAGGGCCATGGCTGCGAGGCGAAATAAGCAACTTTACCAAGAAAGATGCCGGATTCTTCTTGGATTTCCCGCCGAACGGCATTCTCAATGGTTTCTCCGGGCTCCAGAAAGCCGGCTAACGCCGAATACATCCCCTTGGTGAATCGGGGCTGACGCCCGAGGAGGCAGAAGTCGCCGCGCACTGCCAGCATGATGACGACGGGGTCCGTGCGAGGAAAATGCATAGCTTTGCAGGTCGGGCAATCGCGCCGCCAGCCGCTTGAGTTGGGTTGTGACGGCGCCCCGCAGGCGCTGCAAAACCGGTGGCGGGCGTGCCAGTGAAGTACGCTCTTGGCGCAGCCAAGCAGTCCGACCTCTTCAGCGTCCAGCGTCTCGTCGAGCGCCAGCGACCGCAGCTCGCCTATCGTCAGGTCCGGACGGCCGGGAATGACCAGCTCCCGGGTTTCGCCCATTGGTCCCTCGTCGGCAAATTCCCGCAAGGTGGCGGCGCTGTCGTCCAGTTGCAGCGCGAAAAATGTGCGTTTTGAATTCGACCCAAGCATTACAAGCTCGCGTCTGGCCCCGAGGTTGAAGGCCTCCTCAAGCGTGAAGGCCGCGCTGGCGCCGTTTTCGCCGCATTTCAGGACCGGCTTGTCGCGGCAAAAAACCACCAATCGTGTGGAATCCTCGCGAAGAACCTGTGCCTGACGATCAGGATCGTCCCGCAAATCGTTCAATCGATCCAGTGGGTTGGCGGCATAGCCGGTCAAAGCGGAAGCGTCGGGAAAGCGGAAAGACTGGGTCATGAAACCTCAAAGGCGCAGCGCGTGTGCAGGATGACGATGCGCCCAGAAGCATTAGCCCCGCAGTGCGCCCGGAAGAAAGAGCAATCGCGCAAACGGGCCGCGCTAAAACCAAGCACGCACTTGCGCCGCATGCGTTCCGCTGCCAAATAGACGTTGGGAGGTTGGCGGTGGACGTTCCACTCGCCAATCGGGTCAGGTCCGGAAGGAAGCAGCCCTAACGAGATCGGGCGGGTCTCTGTCCAGCCTCCTACTTGTTATCTGTTTGCGGCCAGCCCCAAGGGATGGTCGGCTCTTTGTCGGCGGGGCGTCCCGACGGCTTTTTCGCGGACGGACGATCCAATGGACGAGGAACGCTCGCAGAAGACGCCTGGGACAGAAAACAAACCAAGCCCCGATCAGGTTGGGTTCGATCTTGACGCAATCCCGGCGTCGCCCTCTGTCGCCGGCGCTTATCGTGTTCTGGCGCGTAAATATCGCCCTTCGACCTTTGAGGATTTGATCGGGCAGGAGGCGATGGTGCGCACGCTGCGCAACGCCTTCAGCCTTGATCGTATTCATCAGGCCTATTTGCTCACTGGCGTTCGCGGCGTTGGTAAGACCACGACCGCTCGCATTCTGGCCCGCGCCTTCAATTACCAGCTCGAAGCCTCAGCTGACCATCCAGTGATTGACAGGCCAAGCGTGGACATGCCGGTTCTGGGCTTGCATTGCGGTCCAATCATCGAATCGCGTCACGTTGACGTCATCGAAATGGACGCCGCCTCCAACACCGGCATTGACGACGTGCGCGAGATCATAGAAGGCGCGCGCTACAAGCCAGTGATGGCGCGCTACAAGGTCTTCATCATCGACGAAGTGCACATGCTCTCAAAAGCCGCCTTTAACGGTCTTTTGAAGACCCTTGAAGAGCCGCCTGGACATGTTAAATTTGTTTTCGCGACAACGGAAATTGACAAGGTTCCCGTGACCGTCCGCTCGCGATGCCAGCGGTTCGATTTGCGCCGCATTGAATCGGGCGCGATGGTGGCTCATTTGCAGGGCATCTGCATACGCGAGAGCGTGCGAATCAGCGATCCTGCTCTGTCGCTGATTGCGCGCGCCGCTGAAGGATCGGTACGCGATGCGCTGTCGCTTCTCGATCAGGCGATTGCGCACGGCCCCTCTGCAGTTGACGACGAAATTTCTGAGGACACGATCCGCGACATGCTCGGCGTGGCTGATCGCGCCCGCGTGATCGACCTGTTTGAAGCCGTCATGAAGGGCGACATGCCCGGCGCGTTGGCGCTCTTGAAGGATCAATACGACCAGGGCTCGGACCCAAATCTTATCTTGGTGGACGTCGCCAGCTTCGTTCATTTCGTAACGTTGTTGAAGCTGTCGCCGGACATGCGCATCGATAAGGCGATCACGGAAGAAGAATTGCGGCGCGGTAAAGCGTTTGCTGCTGCGTTGAGCATGCAGACCCTCACCCGCGCCTGGCAAATTCTGACCAAGGGCTTACCGGAAATCCGCGAATCGCCGCGGCCGCTGGCGGCCGCCGACATGGTGCTGATTCGCCTAGCCTTTGCGGCTGATCTGCCCTCCCCGGAAGACGCACTGCGACGCCTCGCCAATCAGGCCTATGGCGAGGGCGATTCAGCCCCGGCGAGAGCGCCGTCGGGCGGCGGCGGATCCGTGGCTTTGGCCCGGGCGCCGGCGTCCTTATCTGCCCAAACGGCCCCTGCTCAGTCTTATGCGCCGCAGACGGCGACGCGGGCGCAAGTTGCGCCCAGTGCCGCCCCTCGAGTTCAGCTCGCGCGTTTCGAGGATCTTGTCGCCCTGTCACAGGTTAACCGCGACATCCAATTGCGCACGGCGCTGGAGCGCGACATGCGTCTGGTGCGCTTCGAACAAGGCTCTATAGAGTTTTCGCTTGTGCCCGGCGCGTCGCCGCAGATAGCCGCGCATTTGATGCGTCGCTTGCAGGAATGGACGGGCGAGCGTTGGATGGTGGCGATTTCAACCGCCGAGGGCGCGCCCACCATCAACGAGCGCCAGCAGAGCCGCCAGCGTGAACGCGCCATCGGCGTGCGCGCCGATCCGCTGGTGCAAAGTGTGCTGGAGCGGTTTCCAGGCGCCGAAATTGTGTCCGTACGTTCGACCGGGGGCGACATTCCAGAGCCGGCCTATTCTGCATCGGCCCGTGAGAGTAGCGACGAGGTAGCCTATGTGGACCAGATCGAAGACGAGGATCTTTGAGGTAGCCGCGCAATTGCCGATCGAGTTATCTTGGGAGATGAAGCATGAAAGACATCATGGGGTTGATGAAGCAGGCGCAGGCGATGCAATCGCGCATGCAGGAGCTTCAGGGCGAATTGGAGCTTGTCGAGGTCGAGGGACAATCCGGCGGCGGCGCGGTTCGAATCGTCTTGAGCGCCAAGGGCGTGATGCGCGGCGTCACCCTTGACCCTTCTTTGCTGGTCGCCAGCGAGAAGGATATGCTGGAGGATCTTATCGTCACCGCTCATGAGGACGCCCGCAAGAAGGGCGAAGCCGTGATGCAGGAGCGGATGCAAGCGGTCACCGCCGGGATCCCTCTGCCGCCGGGCATGAAACTGCCTTTTTGAGACATTTTTAACAGGAATTGGCGGGCGGGCGTGATGCGCCCCTCGTATTGTGCACCATGGCTGAACGCGTCGCCGGACCCGAAATCGAACGCCTGATTCAATTGCTCGCCCGTTTGCCCGGTTTGGGGCCACGCTCAGCCCGGCGCGCCGCTTTGCACCTCATCCGCAAACGCGAGGAATTGTTCGGCCCGCTCACCGAGGCGATGCAGGTCGCGCGTGAGCGCATCGTCGTCTGCGCCGCCTGCGGCAATGTGGACACCATCAATCCCTGCACGATCTGCCGTGATGCGCGACGGGATGAGACGACGATCGTCGTCGTCGAGACCGTGGCCGACCTGTGGGCGCTCGAGCGCGCCGGCGCCACCCGGGCGCGCTTCCATGTGCTTGGCGGCACGTTGTCGCCGCTGGATGGGATCGGGCCAAAGGACCTCAATATCGATTCATTGATCGGACGTGTCATAGAGGCCAACATCCAGGAAGTCGTGCTCGCCGTGAACGCGACCGTGGACGGACAAACAACCGCTCATTACATCACGGACGCCCTCGCTCACACGTCGGTAAAGATCACCCGCCTCGCTCATGGCGTTCCCGTTGGCGGCGAGCTTGACTATCTTGACGAAGGAACTTTGTCGGCCGCCATGCGGCAACGAACGGCGTTCTGAATCAGGCTGCTTCGACACCTGAACTTGGCATGAGTCACCATTCGGGGGATGGTTTCGACGGCGCGCCCTTCCAGAGCGCTCATAGTCGAACTATATCAAACGCTATCGATTCGTTCCCGGTGCAGCCGCGTTGAGATGTGCAGTGCACAATTTTTCTTGCTGCGATGCAAAACATTTGGCATAATGAGAATATTAAACAGGATGATCTGGTTATGAACCGCGCAGAGAAAAAGCGCTCAATCGACCCTAAGACCTTGCCTCCGATCCGGATCAAGAAGTGTCCGCCTACGATTGAGGAGGCTATTATAGCGGCTCAGGGCTTGGCTGACGATGTAGATGGACAGGTCGAGATAGCGGCTGGCTTCATGGGTGTTCCTGTGGACGACGTCCGTCCGCTGGTCCTCCAGGCCTTTCAGGAAACTCAGAACACAGAAAAGCGCGTCATCGCTGATCGTCGTGGCGCAGAACGCAGCGTTATTGTCGAACGCACTCGGGTCCGTAAGCCCATGGGCTCTTTGGCTCCTTCGATGGGTTCTTCTGGCGGTGGCGCCGTCGTTGTCGAGCGGCGTCCGCGCATTCAGTTGACGCCGCGCGTGCGCACCTTTGATTTGACCCGCCGTCCCGCGGGCGCGTCTGGTTGATCGTTCGAACGGCGCCAGACCGCGGTTACACGCGGCTACCTTGATTTCGAACGCCCGTCTGTTTAATTCAGGCGGGCTTTTTTTCGGCGTAAACATGTCTCTGATTCCAATCGTAATCATTCCTGATAGCCGTTTGCGGCAGGAATCGGCTCTCGTGAGCGGCGTGGATTCGTCTATCCGCATGCTCATGGACGACATGCTGGAGACGATGTACGACGCGCCCGGGATTGGTTTGGCTGCGATCCAGATCGGGATTCCCAAGCGCCTGGTCGTCATCGACGTCGCCAAGCGTGAAGGCGAGGAGGACGACGAGGTCAAGGATCCGATCTTTCTTGTGAACCCGGAGATTATCCGAGTTTCGGACGAAAAAGCCGTCTACGAGGAAGGCTGCCTGTCGATCCCGGACTATTACGCCGAAGTAGAGAGACCCGCTCGCGTCTGGATCCGCTATCTGGATCGCGCTGGCGCGATGAAGGAGATGGAGGCCGACGGCCTGCTCGCCACCTGCATCCAGCATGAGATCGACCATCTCAACGGGGTTCTCTTCATCGATTACCTTTCACGCTTGAAGCGCGAACGCGTCATGAAGCGCTTCGCCAAGGAAGCCCGACGCTACGGCGATTGAGTTTCACCTTTATACCTTGAGCCAGGATAGCCCGTGTCGCTGCATCGCCCCAAGCCGCTGCGAATCGTCTTCATGGGAACGCCGGTGTTTTCCGCCCGCGTGCTGGAAGCTATTCTTGCGCGCGGCCATCAGGTCGTCGCCTGCTATACTCGCGCCCCAAAACCCGGCGGTAGGCGTGGTCTTGCGCTCACAAGATCGCCCGTTCATGAACTGGCTGAAAGCCATGAAATTCCGGTCTTCACGCCGCGTTCCCTGCGCGGAGAAGACGAGATCGCGACGCTCAGCTCCCATGCGGCCGACGTCGCTATCGTCGTCGCCTACGGGTTGATTCTTCCCAAGCCCGTGCTGGACGCGCCCCGTTTCGGCTGCCTCAATCTGCACGCCTCGCTTTTGCCGCGCTGGCGCGGCGCGGCGCCGATTCAGCGCGCGATCATGGCCGGAGATCGCGAGACCGGCGTGATGGTGATGCAGATGGAGGAGGGCCTCGACACCGGCCCCGTGGCGCTGATCGCGCGCACGCCCATTGGCGACGACGTCACCGCCGGCCAATTGCATGACGTTCTGGCAGGCCTTGGCGCGGATCTGGCCGTGCAGGCGCTTGATGCGCTGGAGGGCGTCGGCCTCACGTTCATGCCGCAGCCCAATGAGGGCGTGATCTACGCCCACAAGATCGAGAAGGCCGAAGCGCGGATCGACTGGAGCACGCCTGCGCTCGAGGTCCACAATCGCATTCGCGGCCTGTCGCCTTTCCCAGGCGCCTGGTTTGAAGCTGATTTTGGGCGCGGGCCGGAGCGCGTGAAGGCGCTGCGATCGACGCTGCAATCCTCATTGACCGAAGCTTCAAGCGGGCAGCCGCCAGGCGCGATGATTGGCGACGATCTGACCGTTGTCTGCGGTCAGGGCGCGGTGCGCCTGTTGGAAGTCCAGCGCGCCGGCAAGACGCCAGTATTGGCGCAGGATTTTTTGCGCGGGCTGGGCGCGGCCCCCGATCGCTTTCTCTGAATTAAAACCCCGTCGACCGGACCCGATTGAGTTGAGATAGCAACCGGGACTCGCTTCACGCGAGCTTGATCGTCATGGCGTCGAACAGCTCCTCGGGCCGATAACGCTTCTTCACGACCTTCTGCTCAAACGCGTAGCGCGTGATGAGGTCGAGCGATTTGAAGCAATCCTCAAAGCCAAACGGCAATTGATCTATTTCGCCCGTTTTGGGCAGGTTCGCGCGCGCCTTGCTTTCCTTCAGCACGCGGAAGATTTCGCGCACTGCGTCGGGGCGCTCCTTCGGCAGATCGCTATGGACTGCGAACATGTGGTTGATATGGCCGCAGCCGTATTTCTCCCCCCATTGGCGCCCGGCCTCGTCGGGATTTTCAACGACTGTGCGCATATCGGGATAGGCGAGAAGATCGGCGGCCGGAATCACTGCGTCCGCTTCCCCCGCAAGGGCCAGTTCATTGAGCGATTTGCTGTCCTTGGGAGCGCGTTCCACCAATTCCGGCGGGTCAGTATATTCGGCCAGATGCGGATCGTCCCAGCACAGCCATTTCAGCTTATTGAGGTCGACGCCATATTCGTCCTGCAAGATGCCGCGCACCCACACGCCAGTGGTCTGCGTATAGGCGCGCACGGCGACTTTTTTGCCTTCCAGCGTCTTTGGATCCATCGGCGCGCGTTCCTTGCGGCAGACGAAAAATTGATGCTGGAAGCGGCCGACCATGGTGGCGGGCAGCAGAACCAGAGGTTTTCCGTAATCCAGCGCCTGCATGTAGGTGACGATGGCGAGTTCGCCAGCGTCGAATTTGCCTTCGCGCACCATCGGCTTGAAGCCCTGGTTTGCGGTGGTCGGCCCGCAGAAGTCGAACTGGACGAGGTCCGATGAGACCTCGCCCGATTTTGCCGCTTTCGCCAATGCTGAATCGGCAAGATTGGTTGCAAGCCGCACCGGGCCGCTCGAAGGAAACGTTGGCATGGCGTGCTCTCGTTCTGCTTTCGTGATTGACTGGCTTATTTACGGCCCGTCAGTTCAAGACCGGTCTCGAGCGCCTTGTAGGTGCGCTCGGGCGCCGGCATGATGAAGCGATAGCCCTCTTCCACCACGCGCGCGATGTTCTTGGAATCCACGTGCGGATGACCGACCGGAACGTTGAATTCCTTAGCGATCTCGCGGATCTGGCGCATGTGGTCGAGAACGACCGGGTGCTCGTACTGGCGCGGATAGCCCAGCTCCTGGCTGAGATCGCCCTCGCCAATCAGCAGCGCGCCGATGCCGGGCACGTTCTTGAGCATGTCGCGCAGGTTGGCGATGCCCTCAAGGTCCTCGATCATCAGGATGACGAGGATTTCGCCTTTGGGCGCCAGCGGCCATACATCGGCGCGCTCGTAATATTCCTGCTGGGTGATTCCCCAATAGCGTACGGCAGAGGTCGGGCCGTCGCCGCGCTGTCCGAAGGGTTCGTACAGCGGCTTGTCCTTCATGCGCGGATAGCGGCAGGATGAGACGGCGTTATAGGCCTGCTCAACCGTGCCCACATGCGGCCAGACGATGCCATAGGCGCCCAGATCCAGCGCCTGCTTGGCGAAGTGCTGGTTCATTTCCGCACCATTGGGAGGAATGCGCACGATTGGCGTCACGCGTGGAGCGACCGAGCCGCTACGGGCGATTTCGCCGCGGTTCATCATGTATTGCAACGCGTCGCGCACATTGGAGCCGTTCCAGACGTTGTGCTCCGTCTCGAATACGACGCCGTCGTATTTCGAGCCATGCAGCGCAATCGCGGCGTCGGCGGTGGCGGGCGAGAAGGTCGCGAACGCCGGCTTGCCGGATTCGAACGCGCGAATGACGTTATTGAGGCGAGGGATATCAGCCATAATTCACCGATGATTAAGTTGAGGATACAGGGCGGCCGCATGGGCCGCCCTTTTTATGCCGCCATCAGCACGACTGTGATCAGATCAGGCCGCGTGACTTAAGCTGGCCGTCGAGGCGACCAAACACAGCGCGCGCGTTCAACTCGAAGATCTTCTTCTTGTCGGAATCGCTGATTGGAAGCTGATCGACGTAGCGCTTGGTGTCGTCGTAATCGTGTCCGGTTTCCGGATCTATGCCCTGTACGGCCCCGATCATCTCGGAGGCGAACAGGATATTGTCGACCGGGATCACCTTGGACAGCAATTCCATGCCGGGCAGGTGATAGACGCAGGTGTCGAAATAGACGTTCTTCATCAGATGCTCGCCGAGCAGCGGCTTCTTGAGCATCTGCGCCAGGCCGCGATAGCGACCCCAATGGAAGGGAACTGCGCCGCCGCCGTGGGGGATGATGAACTTCAGCGTCGGGAAATCCTTGAACAGATTGCCCTGAATCAGCTGCATGAACGCAGTCGTGTCGCCATTGATGTAATGTGCGCCCGTGGCGTGGAAGCAGGGGTTGCACGAGTTCGACACATGGATCATGGCCGGAACATCGAGCTCAACCATCTTTTCGTAGAGCGGATACCACCATTTATCGGTGAGCGGGGGCTCTTTCCAATATCCGCCCGACGGATCGGGGTTCAAATTGCAGCCCACGAAACCCAGTTCGGTCACGCAGCGCTCCAGTTCCGCAATGCAATTGCGCGGATCCACGCCGGGCGATTGCGGCAGCTGGCAGACGCCGATGAAGTTCTTCGGGAACAATTGTGTGACGCGATAGATGAGATCGTTGCAAACGCGCGACCAGTCTTCGCTGGTCTTTTGGTTGCCCACATGGTGAGCCATGCCGGCGGCGCGCGGCGAGAAGATGGTGAGGTCGCTGCCGCGACCGCTCATGAGCCGAAGTTGGCCCTTCTCGATGGTTTCGCGCAATTGGTCGTCGGTGATTTTGGGGGCGGGCGTCGGCAGGGTGCGGTTACCGTCGGCCAGACCGGCGAGCTGACGGTCGCGCCAGGATTCGAGTTCCGAAGGCGCAGTCGTGTAATGGCCGTGACAATCGATGATCATGACTCAGAGAACCTTCATGACGAGCAGGGTGAGATGTCTGGCATCCCGGCGCCCGCGTGGAGGTTTGTCTCTCTTACGCAGAGCCCGGATGCGCCGATCGCACAATGGACGGCGCAGCCTCAGAATGCAAATCGTGGCGGGAACTTGCGTCCGCGCAAGCGTCCCGCAAAGCCAGGAATTCAATCGCCCCAGACGTCGCGCGCCACCTCCACCACAAGCTTGAGTTTTGCGATCTGCTGGTCGATGGACATGGCCATGCCCTCGATGCCGCTGGCGAAGCCGCATTGCGGTGACAGCGCAAGCTGATCCAGCGGCAGGACCTTGGCCGCCTCATTGATGCGCGCCTTTATGGACTCGCTGGTCTCAAGCGCGCCGCTCTTGGTGGTGATGAGGCCCAGCACAACCGTCTTGCCCTTGGGTAGAAACCGCAGCGGCTGGAAGCCGCCGGCGCGGTCGCTGTCGAACTCCATGAAATAGCCGTCGACGTTGATGTCGGCCAAAAGAACTTCAGCCACCGGCTCGTAGCCGCCTTCGGCCACCCATGCGCCGCCGTAATTGCCGCGGCACAGATGCATGCAGATGGTCATGTCGTCGGGCTTGCCGGCGATCACGTCGTTCAGGAGCTTGGCATAGGTGCGCAAGAGCTGATCGGGATCCTCTCCAAGGCTTCGGGCATGGTCACGCAGCGTGGGATCGCACAGATAGGCAAGGTTGGTTTCGTCGATTTGCAAATAGCGGCAACCGGCGGCGGCCAGATCGGCGATCTCCTCGCGGTAGATGCGGGCGAGATCGACGTAGAATTCCTCGATCGTGGGATAGGCGACCTTGTCGATCGCGTCGCGGCCGCCGCGAAAGTGCAGCAGGGTAGGCGAAGGTATGGTGATCTTGGGCGTCGACTTGGACGAGACCACGCTGGTCAGGAATTTGAAGTCGTCGACGAAGATAGGCTTGCGACGCGACAGCTTGCCGGTGATAGCCATCGTCGGCGGCTGCTGGAGCACCACGCCTTCCGAATTGTGAAAACGTACAGGAACCTTGGAGGGAACGAGCTCAACGTTTTCAAAGCTCAGCAGAAAATCGCGCTGCCAGCCGCCACGATTGTATTCGCCGTCGGTGACGCCCTTGAAGCCAAGCTCTTCCTGCAATTTCACAATGCCGGGAATCGCGGCCTGCTGAATCTGCGTCAGCTCAGCTTCGCTCAATTGGCCGGCCTCAAACGACTTGCGCGCAGCGCGCACATTGTCGGGGCGGATGAGCGAGCCGACCTGATCGGCGCGGAACGGCGGCTTGTTTCTCTCGGACATGTTTCCTCCCAGCGGAACACAAGAAGTTTATCAGGCGCTCAAACGCCTTGAATGCGGCTCTCTATACGGCGCTCAGACAAGGAATCAAACGCGGGCGTGTAAAATCAGAACGCGTTGCATTGAGGTATTTTGGACTTTGCCGGATCTGCCGCTAAAAACGCCCCGGCGGCTGGAGCCGCACGCAAGGAACGGAACGCGATGAGTTTGGGCGGCGACATAGCAGACGAAGCCAGGGGTGGCCCGTGGATTGGGCGCTCTCTGCCCCGGTTTGAGGATTTGCGGCTGGTGCGCGGCGCCGGGCGCTATTCCGACGACATCAGCGCCGCCCATCAATTGTGCGCTCTGTTCGTGCGCTCGCCGCACGCCCACGCCAATATTCTGTCGATAGACGCCAGCGCTGCCCGAGTCATGCCAGGCGTGGCCGCAATCTTCACGGGCGCCGATTACGCGGCCGACGGCAAGGCGCCAATCCCCGTCATGCCCGTGCCCGCAGGCGCGCTGGACGTGGACGATCCAGCCTTCAAGGCGACGGACCAGCGCCCCATCTTCATTTCAACGCAATGGCCGTTGGCGATGGATCGCGTTCGCTATCCGGGCGAGCCCGTTGCGATGGTCGTCGCTGACACGCTCAGTGCAGCTCAAGACGCCGCTGAGAAAATGATCGTTGAATACGATGCGCTGCCGGCATTGATCGATTCGACGCAAGCGGCCCGTGAAGACGCACTGAAGATATGGCCCAACGCGCGAGACAACGTCGCCTTCGAGAATGATTTCGGAAACGCCCAAAGTGCAGAGGCCGCTCTGGCGCAAGCTCATCTTGTGGTCGAGGAAACCTATCGCAATCCGCGCATCGTGGTCGCCTTCATGGAGCCCCGGTCAGCCGTCGCTGACATTGAAGCCGAGACCGGTCGGATCATTTTGCAAACCGGCTGTCAGGGCGTGCATCGCGTTCGAATGGGCGTTTGCGGCGCGCTGAAACTGCCCGTTGAAGCGCTGCGCGTGGTTTGCCCCGACACCGGCGGCGGGTTTGGCGCGCGCACCGATCCCTATCCCGAACAGGTTTGCGTCGTCTGGGCGGCCGCGCGCTTGCAGCGTGCGGTGAAATGGACCAACGACCGCACCGAATCCCTGCTCACGGATTATCAGGGCCGCGACATCGTCACGCATATGCGCATGGGTTTTAACGCCGACGGCGCCATTACAGGCATGGCCCTCGATGTTACAGGCGCAGTCGGCGCACATACGATTTCCTTTGTGCAATTGCACAATACCTATCGCATCGCGCCCAGCGTTTACCGCGTACCTTACGCCGCGCTCCGCGTGCGCGGCGTAATCACCAACACCACGCCCACAGGCCCTTTTCGCGGCGCCGGTCGTCCCGAAGCGATGTTTGCCATGGAGCGCTCGCTTGACCTCGCCGCTTCGCGACTTGGGCTTGATCGCATCGAAATCCGCAAGCGCAATCTCGTGACCCGCAAGGAATTTCCCTACAAGACCGCGACAGGCCTCACCTATGACAGCGGCGATTTTGTCGGCAACATGCGCAATGTTCTGAACGCCGCTGACTGGAAGGGCTTTGAGCGCCGACGCAAGTCCGCAGCCAGGCGCGGAATGCTGGCGGGCATAGGACTCTCGAACTACGTTGAATGTCCTGTGGGCGCGCCCCATGAGCGCGTCGATCTCAACGTCAACGCGTCGGACGAATGCGTTGAGCTTGTGATCGGCACGCAATCAACCGGTCAGGGCCACGAGACGTCGTTCGCGCAGGTCGTCGCCGATCTGTTTGGCGTCACGCCGCGTCAGGTGCGTTTGGTTGTAGGCGACACCGACAAGGTCGTCTCCGGCGGCGGTTCGCATTCGGATCGCTCGATGCGCATCGGCGGCGCCTTGATGGTTGAGGCTGGCGCGAAGATCGTCGCGCAAGCGCGCCAAATCGCCGCGCACATACTGGAATGCAAAGAGAGCGCGATCCTCTTCGAGGAGGGCTTGTTTTCGACGCCTGGCAAAAACCGACGCCTTGGAATTTTCGACATTGCCCGCGCGGCGCCAAATCTGCCCGATTTAGGCCAAGATTTGCGCGCTGGCCTTTGCGCCACCGCCGCCATGCGCGGCCGCATACCCGCCTTCCCCACGGGCGCGGCCGTCTGCGAACTTGAGGTCGATCCCGAGACCGGCGTCGTCAAAATCGTGCGCTATACCCAGATCGACGACGCCGGCCAGCCGATCAATCCGCTGATCCTCCATGGTCAGGTGCACGGGGGCATTGTGCAGGGCGTCGGGCAGGCGCTGGTTGAGAACCACGTCTATGATTCGCAAGGTCAGGTCGTCAGCGCCAGCTTCATGGATTACGCAATGCCCCGCGCCGACCTCGTGCCGTTTTTCAACGTGCAATTGTCCGAAGATCCCACGAAGGGTAACACCAAGGCTAACCCCTTGCGCATCAAGGGCGGCGGTGAAGGCGGCACGACCCCCGCGCCCGCAGCTGTGATGAACGCGATCCTCGACGCGCTGGCCAGCGTCGGCGTCACGCATTTGGATATGCCCGCCACGCCGCATCGGGTTTGGCAGGCGATTTCAAAGGCGCGCAGCGCCAGATAGGGCAGGCGGTCGCCATTGCGCCCGCCTGCCCGCTGCTCTAAAACCGCGCCGACAAACGTGGGTCGCCTGACCAAGGCTTTAGCCCTATAGAAAACATTGGAGACGCCGCTATGAAGCACAGCACCGATCGTATCCTGACGTCTCACGTCGGCAGTCTCATCCGCCCGCAATCGGTCGTCGATTACCTGCGCGCCAAGCAGGCCGGCCAGCCAGTGGACGAGGCCGCCCATCAGGCGAAATTGAAAGAGGAAGTGCGCGAAGTCGTGGCGCAGCAGAAGGTGGCCGGAATCGATCTTCCCAGCGACGGCGAATTCGGCAAGGGCATCTCGTGGTCGCAATATGTGATCGAACGCATGAGCGGTTTCGAGCGTCGTCCCTTTCAGGGCGACAATTCGTGGCGTCGCGGCGCCGACCGCACGCGCTTTGGCGCCTTCTACGACGAGATGGATTCCAAGGAAGGCATGGCGACGACGCTGGATTCGGTCTGCATCGGCCCGATCGAATATACCGGCCAGGCCGCCGTGCAGCTCGATATCGACAATATGAAAGCGGCCATGGCCGCCAATGGCGTGGAAGAAGGTTTCCTGCCGGTCGCATCGCCCTCAAGCGTCATCCCTGATCGTCGCAACGAATTCTATTCGAGCGAAGACGACATCATGCACGCCATCGCCACAGCGATGAACGCTGAATACAAGGCCATCGTCGATTCAGGCCTGCTGGTGCAGCTCGACGACGCGCGCCTCGCCGTCACCTATGACCGCATGGTGCCCCCGGGCGATCTTGCCGATTACCTCAAATGGGTCGCCAAACAGGTTGAGCTGATCAATTATTCGCTGCGCGGCATTCCCGAAGATCGTGTGCGCTATCACGTTTGCTGGGGCAGCTGGAACGGTCCGCACACGACCGACGTGCCGCTCCGCGCGATCATCGATGAAATCTACAAGATCAACGCCGGTTGCTTCGTCATTGAAGGCGCCAATCCGCGTCATGAGCATGAATGGAAAGTCTGGGGCGAGAAGAAGCCCAAGGCCGGCCGCATGCTGGCGACAGGCGTTATCAGCCACGCCACGAACGTGGTGGAGCATCCCGAACTGGTGGCCGAGCGCATCGTGCGCATCGCCAAACTCATTGGCCGCGAGAACGTGATCGCCGGCACAGATTGCGGCTTCGCGCAGGGGCCGTTCTATCGCCGCGTGCATCCCTCCATCATGTGGGCGAAGTTTGAAGCGCTGTCGGAAGGCGCGCGTCTGGCTACAAAGGAACTCTGGGGCAAGTAAGCGCCCAGACGAACAGGCGCCCAAAAACAAAGAAGGCCGGCATCGAGCCGGCCTTTTTAGTTTGTTCTGCGCTCTGCCTCACCCCTCACGCCTTGCGCATCGTCTCGTCCCACCACGGACATACGCCCGGCATCAATTCATGATTGCCTGCGATCACCTGCACGGGTCGGCGCAAGCCGTTGGCGCCGTTGCGCAGCACCATGTCGCGCGCCAGTTTGCGTTTCTCGGCCGGCATCCAGACGCGATCATGGCCCCAGATGCTTGGCCCTGCGGTGCGCTCGCCTGGAACCCACGTTTCAGGATCGATGCACTTGCCGCCCCAGCCTGATTCAATCATGAAGCCCGAAGGCGTCCACGTGTAGAACGAGGTCACGTCGTCGCCCGCATGCCGGCCAATGGTGACGGCGACGCGCTCTTCAGCCTGCGCAATGTCCCACCCATGGCCCATGTCGTCGTATGCGAAATATTCCATCATCAGATGATGGACCTGACTCTTCTCGCTTTCAATGAAGGCAAGGCTGTGATGGCGCGCATTGAGATGGAAGAAGCACGCCGTGAAAGGCTTGTCGTAGAAATCGCTGACTCCAAATCCGAGCACGTCGCGATAAAACGCGATCATCGGGTCGATGTCCGCGCATTGCGCCACGACATGGCCCAGTCCCAGTGCGCCGGTGCGAAAGCCCGCAATGTTGCGGCCCGGCGCAAACGCATCGCTGGCAGTTTCGGGATCATGGAACAATTCGATGCGATTGCCGCCCGGATCATGAAGTACGACCAGATCGCGCACATGGCGCTCGTCGGCCAGCGCCCGCGAACCGCGCGCAACCTTTACGCCCGCCGCCTCCACTTGCGCCGCCAGCGCGTCAAGCGCCGCCGCGCTCTCCATTTCCCAGCCATAGGCGCTGATGGTGGAGGCGCCGTCGGAATTGACGACCAGTCGTTGCTTGCGGTCGTCCATACGGAAGGCGAGCGTCGATGCGCTTTTGTCGATGCGCTGCAAGCCGAGCTGACCGGGGCCGAAGGAGCCCCAATCTTCAAGGTTTTTGGTGCTGACGACCAGATAGCCGAGGGCGGACGGTCTCATGGCGATTCCTTTTCCGGTTCAGAGACGCTCGTTCTGGATGGGCGTGCGCAGAACGCCGACCCGCTCGATTTCAATTTCGCAAACGTCCCCGTCCTTCATGAACAGCGGCGGCTTCTTGCGGGCGCCCACGCCGCCGGGCGTACCGGTGACGATCACGTCGCCGGGAACCAGTTCCGTGAACACCGAGATGAACGCGATCAGGCGCGGGATCGAATGGATCATCATGTCTGTGGTGGCGCGCTGCATCTCCTGGCCATTGAGGCGGGTGATGAGGGTGAGCCTGGTGTCGGCGGGCACGTCGTCGGTCGTTGTCAGCCAGGGGCCAAAGGCGCCGGTGGCGGGGAAATTCTTGCCGGTGGTCCACTGGGTCGTCGCCCATTGCAGATCGCGCACCGAGCCGTCGTTGTAGCAGGAGAAGCCCGCCACATGCTCATAGGCGCGCGCTTCAGGGATGCGACGCCCGCCCTTGCCGATGACGATTGCGATCTCGCCCTCGTAGTCGAGGTGGCTGGATTCCGGGGGAACCAGCATCGGCTGCAAATGCCCCATCTGGCTGTTGGCGAAGCGGATGAAAAGCGCCGGATCTTCAGTTTTTTCCCGGTTGGTCTCGACCACGTGGTCGGCATAGTTCAGACCGACGCAGATGATCTTGTCGGGGTTTTGAACCGGCGGCAGGAAGGTTACGGCGTCGAGCGCGTAATCGGCGCCTGCGCCCGCAAGGGTTGATTTTGCGCGCGAAAGCCCGTCAGCGGCCAGCATCGCCCGCACGTCCGCAAATTCCGGGAGCCGTGCGCCCAGATCCACGATGCCCGCATCGATAGCTGCGCCCCAGCTGGTCTTTCCATTAGCGCTGAAAGTGACAAGTTTCATTCGTGCCTCCCATTTTGGTCTTTGGCTTTTGAGCCTGATTCCAGACAACCTTACTGAACAGCGCCGACATGTGAAAGCCGCGGCGACTTGATCAGTGACCCTGATATTGTCTAATGTCTTCGTCAATATCCGTAAATGGGGAGACGGGCTATGACCGAGGCTAAAACGGGGACGCGGAAGCTGGGCGACTGGCGCAATGTCGACGTCCTGATCGAGGACGGAATCGCTTGGGTGACGCTCAATCGTCCCGCCAAGCGCAACGCCATGAGCCCGGGCCTCAATGACGACATGGTGCAGGTTCTGGACGCAATCGAGCTGGCCGAAGACGCTGGCGTTATGGTGCTGACGGGCGCTGGCGAATCTTTCACCGCGGGCATGGACCTGCGCGAATATTTCCGCGCCGCCGACGGGCTCAGCTACGAGCAGCAATTACACGTTCGCCGCTCCGCCTGGCAATGGCAATGGCGCATGCTTCAAATGTACACCAAACCCACAATCGCCATGGTCAATGGCTGGTGCTTTGGCGGCGGCTTTACGCCGCTGGTCTCGTGCGATCTGGCGATAGCAGCCGACGAGGCGATTTTCGGCCTGTCGGAAATCAATTGGGGAATTATTCCCGGCGGCAACGTCACCCGCGCTGTCGTGCAGACCATGAACCATCGCGATTCGATGTTCTACATCATGACCGGGCGCACGTTTGACGGGAAGAAGGCTGCGCAGATGGGCCTCGTCAACGAATCCGTGCCGTTGGCGCAATTGCGCGAACACACCCGTACGCTGGCGCTCGAATTGCTCGGCAAGAACCCCACGGTGCTGCGCGCCTGCAAGCAGGCGGTGCGCTCTGTGCAGGGCATGTCGTGGGAGACGTCCGACGATTACCTGTTCGCCAAGGGTCATCAGGCGCGCTTCCTCGATCCAGAGGGCGGGCGCAGTCAGGGCATGAAGCAATTCCTCGACGAGAAGAGCTTTCGTCCCGGTCTTGGCGGGTATAAGCGCGATGAATAATCCCCATGCGACGCGGGCGGCGCTCGCCCGTTTTCTGCGGCCGACCTCGCTCGCCCTTATTGGCGCGTCCGCCACGCCCGGTTCGCTGGGCGCAGGCGTGCTCGGCAATCTCAAGCGGTTCGAATTTCCCGGCCAGATCCATCTCATCAATCCCAATCGCGCCGAGATCGACGGTCAGCCATGCCTCAAATCGGCGTGGGATTTGCCGCAGGCAATTGATTGCGCGGTGATCGCCGTGCCGCAAGCGTTTGTGCTCGACGCTGTGAAAGCGTGCGCAGCCAAGGGCGTCGGCGGAGCGGTGATTTTTGGAGCCGGCTTTGCCGAAAGCGGGGAGGCTGGCAAGGCGCTGCAAGACGAGATAGCGCAGATCGCGGCGGACGCTGGCATGGCGCTTGAAGGGCCCAATTGCCTGGGTTTTGTGAATTATGTGGCGCGCGTCGCCACCACATTCGGGGCGGTTGCGCCCTTCCCCCTTGAGGGGCGCCGGGCGGTGGGAATGGTGTCGCAATCGGGCGCCATGGCCAGCGTCATGCGCGCAGCCCTTCATGCGCGCGGCGTGCCGGTGTCGCTCTACGCCTCCACCGGCAATGAAGCGCTGACGGGCCTTGAAGACTTTCTTGAATTTTTAATCAGCGACGAATCCACCAATGTGATCTCGCTGGTGGCCGAGCAATTCCGCGATCCCCGGCGCTTTCTCACCCTGGCGCGCGATGCGCGCGCCGCCAGCAAGCCGCTCGTGCTGCTGCATCCGGGACGCAGCGCCGCAGCGCGCGAGGCGGCCCAAACCCACACCGGCGCCATGAGCGGCGATTGGGACGTGATGCGCGCGTTGAGCGAGCGCGAAGGCGTGGTCGTGGTGGAGACGCTCGAAGAGCTGATCGACGTCGCTGAATTGTTTGTACGGTTCCCCAAGCCCATGAAGGGCGGCGCCGCCATCCTGACGGATTCGGGAGCCTACAAAGGCATGGCGCTGGATTATTGCCAGACCTTGGGTCTGTCGCTGCCGGAGCCTGGCGCGGCCACGAAGGCGGTCGTCAACGCGATTGCGCCCGACCTCATTCACGCCACCAATCCGCTTGACCTTACGGCGCAGGCTTTGATTGACCCTCACCTCTATCGTAAAACCATCGAGCCTTTTCTTAATGACGACGGGATAGGCTGCGTTGTCATCGCCGGCATCATATCGAGCCCGCTGATTGCGCCGCGCAAGATGCAGCCGATCATCGACGCCGCCCGCGAGCTCAATTTTCAAAAACCGGTGATCTTCGCAATGCTCGGCGACGAGGCCCCGATCCAGGACGAAATCGTCGACAGCCTGCGTGCGCTGAACGTGCCGTTCTTCCGCTCGCCAGAACGTTGCTTGCGCGCGCTCGCCGCCTTCTCTGCATTCTACAATCGCATTGCGCCGACGACCCGTAAAGATGTGCCGGCCGCGCCGCCCCTGGACAGCGGCGTGATTGCAGAACATGCCGCCAAAGCGCTGCTTGCAAAAGCCGGCGTTCCGGCGCCGCCGAGCGGCTTTGCGTCAACAGCAGCGCAGGCGCAGGAGATTGCGCAAAGCATAGGCTATCCAGTCGCGTTGAAAGCTCAGGCCAGCGCGCTTGCGCACAAGAGCGACGCCGGCGGCGTGATTCTCAATCTGGCCGATTCCGATGCGCTGGCGCAGGGTTGGGAGCAGCTGCACGCCAATGTTGCAAAAGCACGTCCCGGTCTGGCGCTGGACGGCGTGCTGGTTGAGGCGATGTCGAGGCGCGGCGTCGAGCTCATCTTCGGCGCGCGCAACGACCCAGACTGGGGCCCTGTGCTTGTCGTTGGCCTCGGAGGTGTTCTGGCGGAGGCGCTGCATGACGTGCGAGTGTTGGCGCCCGATCTTGATGAGGCCGCCATCGCGGATGAATTGCGCAAGCTCAAGGGCGCCGCTCTTCTTGGCCCGTTCCGTGGCCAGGCTCCGCGCGACGTGAAGGCGGCCGCCAGAATTGCGGCCAGGCTTGGCGCTTTCATCATGGAGCATCCTGAAATCGCCGAGATCGACGTCAACCCGGTCGTCGTGTTCGCGGACGGCGAAGGCGCGATCGCCCTTGATGCGCTGATTGTGGTTCGTTGAAAACTCTGGGTTGAACTGCCGCTTGTCTGGAGTTGGTTATGGATTTCTCGTTCACGGAAGAACAAGAGCTTTTGCGCGACAGCGTGCAAAAGCTGATGGCGCGACACGCATCGTCGCAGATGGTGCGAGATCATGATCGCGAGCAGAAGTTCCCCTACGAGCTTTACGACAAATGGGTTGAGGCCGGCCTGTTTGCGTTGCCCTTTCCCGAAGAGATCGGCGGGCTTGGCGGAACCGCCATTGATCTGGCCATCGTCAATTACGAGATTTCCCGCGTCAGCGCCGATTTCAGCATGGCTTATGGCGGCAATGTCTTTTGCGGCCTGAACATCCTGCGCAAGGGCACCAACGAGCAGGTGCAGCGTTTTCTGCCCGCTATGATGAACGGCGAAATCCGCTTCGCAATAGGCATATCCGAGCCTGACGCGGGCTCCGACGTTGGCGCCTTGAAGACGTCTGCGACGCGAAAAGACGGCAGCTATATTGTGAACGGCCAGAAGCTGTGGACCACAGGCGCCGGCCTCAAGAACACGATCATCAACACTTATGTATTGACTGATCGCGACGTGCATTATCGCAAAGGCATGTCTCTGTTGATGATCGACAAGGACGCGCCCGGCGTCGAATGTCGCAAGCTTGAAATGCTGGGACGGCGCTGCATTGGCACATATGAAGTGTTTCTGCGCGACGTTGAAGTGCCAGCCGACAATCTGATCGGGGGCGAAAATCGCGGCTGGGAATGTTTGATGGACGGCTTGCAGATCGAGCGCGCCGTCTCGGCCGCCGGTTCTTGCGGCGCAGCGCAAGCCATCGTTGATCTGGCCGCAAGTTACGCCAGGGAGCGGGTGCAATTTGGCCAGCCCATAGGCGCGTTTCAGGCTATCGCCCACATGATCGCCGACATGGCGACGGAAGTTGACGCCGCCACGATGTTGATGTGGCGCGCCGTCTGGCTGGTGTCGACGGGCAAGGACGCTCTGCGCGAAATCACCATGGCGAAATTGTTTGCGTCGGAAGTTTACGCCAAAGTCGCCAATATGGGCGTGCAGGTGATGGGCGGCTACGGACTGAGCGCCGAATATGACATGCAGCGCTATTTCCGCGATGCGCGCAGCGGCACGATTGCCGCCGGCACGTCGCAGACCCAGCGCAATCTCATCGCCGGCCTGATGGGGCTGAAGCCGTCGCGCTGATGGACGAGGGCGCGATTGCGGGCTTAATATGGGCGCTACAATAAAAGTGGGAGGATAAATCATGAAGGCGTTCGTGAATATCAAAGGCGCCGAGGGCGCGACCTTGCAGATGCGCGACGTCGCCGATCCGACCCCTGGCCCGCATGATCTTCTGATTGCGGTCAAGGCCGTGGGCCTTAATCGGTCCGAGCTGGCGCGCCCTGTCGCCAAGCCCGAGGATCCCGACGCCAATATTGCCGGCATGGAAATGGCCGGGCAAGTGATCGGCATGGGCGCTGAAGTGCGCGGCTATGAGCTGGGTGATCGCGTTATGTCGATGACCACGAAAGCCTATGCGCAAAAGGCGCTGGCCGATTCGCGCATAGCCATGAAAATTCCTGGCTCCATGAGCTTTGTCGACGCGGCGGCAATCCCGACCTTCTTTTCCACCGGCCACGACGCCTTGATGAGCAATGGGCAATTGAAGGCTGGCGAATCAGTTCTGATTGCAGGCGTCGCCGCCGGCGTTGGCATCGCCATGGTCCAGATCGCCAAGGCCATGGGCGCGCGGCTTGTAGCCGGGTCCTCGCGCGACGCCGCCAAGCTGGCGCGGCTTAAGGATTTGGGTCTCGATCTGCCGATTCAGGCAGGCAAGGATGATCTTGTCGCGGCCTGCATGGAGGCCACGCAAGGCAAAGGGATCGACGTCATCGCCGACAATGTTGGCGCGGGCATGCTTATGTCGCTGGTCAATGCAGCCGCGATAAGCTCGCGCCTCATAACTGTTGGCCGTCTTGGCGGCTTCAACGATACAATCGACCTCGACAAGATAGCGCTCAAGCGGATGAAGCTGATTGGCGTCACCTTCCGCACCCGTTCGCTCATTGAGAAGATTGCGATCACGCAGGCGATGAGCGCCGACTTGTCCGCCTCTTTCGAAAGCGGCCGGATCAAGCCCATGGTTGATCGCACGTTTGCGTTTGACGAGGCGCTGGCGGCGCAGGAGTACATGCGCTCCAACGCTCATTTGGGCAAGATCGTGTTGACTCTCTGAGCGCGTTCTTGCCCGGGAGCAGGAGCAAGTCAGAGCCGCTCCGCCGGAAGGCCGAGGCAGAGCCCAAGCAGCTCGCTTCCCTTGCGCCTCAAGCCCTAACCACGCAGCGCGCCGCCGGTTTTCTTCGCAACGTCCGCCACGATGCGCGCGCTCGCCTGTTCGATGTCGGCTTCCGTCAGCGTGCGCTCGCGCGGCTGCAAGGTCACGGCGATGGCCACCGATTTCGAACCCTCTGGAACGCCGGGGCCCTCATAGACGTCGAACACGTTGATGTTTGAGATCAACGCCCGCTCGGCGCCCTGCGCTGCGCGCACGATGTCGAGCGCATTGACGTCGCGCGCCACCACGAAAGCAAAATCACGCTCCAGCGGCATGAATTCGCTGATGTCGGCTTTCGGCTTCACGCGCGTTGGCTTTGCGCGCACGGCCGGGAGATCGTCGAGAATCAGCTCAAACGCGCAGATTGGACCCGATGCGTCGAGCGCCTCCAGCACGCGCGGATGCAATTCTCCAAAATGACCGATGACGTTTTTGGGCCCAAACTGCAATGTGCCGGAGCGGCCCGGATGCAGATAGGACGGTCCGCCGGGAACCACGTTCAGCCCGCCCAGCGCTACGCCCAGCGTTGTGAGCAGCGCCATCGCGTCGGCTTTGGCGTCGTAGGCGTCAACGCTTTGGATCTTGCCCGCCCAATGCCGGCCCGCGCCTTGCGCCTTCGCGCTGCCGCGCCGCACGCCAGCGGCGGCCATGCGCTGGTCTTGCTCGCCGGCGCCTTTGAAAATCTGGCCGATCTCAAAAAGAGCCGCATCGCTGAAACCGCGATCGGCATTTCGCTGGGCGGCGCCCAGCAGGCCCGGCAACAGGCTCGGACGCATGTCCGACAAATCGGCCGCGATGGGATTGGCCAGAGCCAGCTCGCTCTTGCCGCCGCCAAACAGCTCCGCCTTCTCGTGCGAGACAAACGACCAGGTGACCGCTTCCACAAGCCCTTGCGAGGCCAAAGCCCGGCGCGCAAGGCGGGTGCGCTTTTGCAACAAAGTCAGAATGGGCGCGGGCACGCTGTCGCCCATGCGCGGCAGAGGAACCGCCAGCACGCGATCCACGCCCGCAATGCGCACGATCTCCTCAACGATATCGGCCTTGCCTTCGATGTCGGGGCGCCATGACGGCGCGGTCACACGCACGCGCCCTGCATCCTGCTTTTGCAGGGTAAACCCAAGACGCTCCAGCGTGCCGGCCATTTCTTCGACAGGCAGTTCAAGCCCGGTGAGGCGCTTGACTTCGCTCCACGGGAAATCGACCGAGATTTCAGGGACAGGCGGGGCGCCCGCCATGAACAGTTCAGAGGGCTGTCCGCCGCAAATCTCCATCACCAGATGGGTCGCAAGCTCCGCGCCGGGAACGCAGAACGCAGGATCGATTCCGCGCTCGAAGCGATAGCGCGCGTCCGTCACGATGCCGAGGCTCCGGCCCGTGCGCGCAATGTTCATCGGGTCCCAGAGCGCTGATTCGATCAGCGCGTCGGTTGTGGTCTCATCGCAGCCCGAATGCTCGCCGCCCATCACGCCAGCAATGGATTCAACGCCTTTGTCGTCGGCGATCACGATATTGTCGGCGCCAAGCTCATAAGTTTTGCCGTCGAGCGCGATGATACTCTCGCCCGCCCGCGCGCGGCGCACGACAAGATTTCCCACAACCTTCTTTGCGTCGAACACATGCAGCGGGCGCCCGCGATCAAAGGTGAGGTAATTGGTGATGTCGACCAGCGCATTGATGGGGCGCAGGCCGATAGCCTTCAGCCGCTTCTGCATCCAGTCCGGCGAAGGGCCGTTCTTTACGCCGCGCACAAGGCGCAAGGCGAAGGCCGGCGCCAGATGCGCGTCTTCGACAGTCAGATCGAGCTTCACGGAAACGGGGCAGGCAAAAGCCCCGGCGACCGGCTTGATCGGCCGATCCTTCAACTTGCCAAGGCCAGCGGCGGCCAGATCGCGCGCGATGCCGTGTACGCCGGCCGCATCCGGGCGGTTGGGCGTGAGGTTGACGTCGATCATTGCGTCCGAGAGCTTGGCGAAATCCACGTAGCGGGCGCCAATGGGCGCGTCTTCCGGCAGCTCCATGATTCCGTCATGGTCGCTGGAGAGTTCGAGTTCCGCCGCCGAGCACAACATGCCGTTGGATTCGATTCCGCGAATCACGCCCTTGCCGAGCGTCATGTCCTTTGCGGAAATGTAGGTTCCCGGCTTTGCGAACACGGTCTTCAGCCCGGCGCGCGCATTGGGAGCGCCGCAGACGACCTGAATTGGCGCGCCCTCGCCGCAATCGACCATGCACACGCGCAAGCGATCGGCGTTGGGATGCTGATGGGCCTCGATCACATGCGCGATCACGAAGTCCTTCAGCTTCTTGGCCGGATCGTCGAGGCCTTCAACCTCAAGGCCAATGCGCGTCAAATTCTCGACGATTTCGTCGAGCGGCGCGTCGGTTTCGAGATGGTCCTTGAGCCAGGAGAGGGTGAGTTTCATGTCAGCTCTTTTTATGCGCTCAACCCGCCCGCCAAACTCGGCAGGTCGAGGGGGCGGAAACCGTAATGGGACAGCCAGCGGGAATCGGCTTCAAAGAAAGCGCGCAGGTCCGACATGCCGTATTTCAGCATGGCGATGCGGTCGATACCGATGCCCCAGGCGAAGCCCTGATAGATTTCGGGGTCGATGCCGCAATTTCGCAGCACGTTGGAATGGACCATCCCGCATCCCAGAATCTCCAGCCAGTCGTCACCCTCGCCAAAGCGGATTTCGCCGTTCGAGCGCCTGCACTGGATGTCGACTTCCATTGATGGCTCGGTGAACGGGAAGAACGACGGGCGGAAGCGCATCTTCACGCTCGGCACTTCGAAGAACGCCTTGCAGAATTCTTCGAGCACCCATTTCAGATGGCCAAGATGGGCGGACTTGTCGATGACCAGCCCCTCGAC